>CAZCRN010000035.1:0-6250 GCA_964501125.1 Hadarchaeota archaeon (SeqCode)
AAACGTTGTTCAGATTATTTTCCTTATTAACATAAACTAGTTAGTTTTCCATACATCCGAAACGTCAAGCAGTCCCTTCTCCTCGAGCAGCGAATGCAGTAATTTGAGATATTTTCCTTCAGCGACCCGAGGGAGGCGGTATCTATTCTCAAGACCGTACCATTCGTAAAGCCTCTTGTCACTTTTAGATGAGTTGCACTTTTTACAAACAAAAATCGCATTATCTGGGTGATCAGGTCCTCCACGTGAGCGCGGTAGCAAATGATCTATCCCAAGCTGCGTTTTACTACCACAGTAAATGCATTCGCCTGGTTTCTCCATCTCCCTGATATACTCTCTTATCGAAGTTGACCACCGAATTTCGCCGGATTGCAATTTTTTGAAGCGATTCATGACGAAGCCAAAGCTTTTCTTGCCAATCCCCGCGGACTCAGAAATGATCTTTGCATATTGCCAGAATATCAGATCCCGAAGCGTTTTCACAGCTGGCGGTGGCATCATTTCACCTTTACGCGGTGGACTTTATTTAATCCTCACCCTGCCGCAACACGCGAAAAACCCTAGCGGTGCTCCTTCACCTGTTTCGCGTAGATCTCCCTGGCCCGCCCGAGGGTGTCCGCCTCCCCAGGTGATTTGTCCGCGCGGACCCGGGGTGATCCTAGCGAAGCGCAGGGCCATCCCGCATGTGACTCCGGAGATCTTAGCGGCCAAATGAGAACTGCCCCAAGAACTCGGGAACCACGGTTCTTCCCGCGCTATTTGTTCCTGCTGTTGGTGGTCCCTCCCAACGAATTAAATCCAACCTCACCTAATCCTACCCAGATAGACTATGTCCCTCAACCTAACTTTCCACGGCGGCCTGCGCGAGATTGGGGGAAACAAGCTCCTGCTGCGCGACGGCAGCACCAAGCTCCTCCTGGACTTCGGCCTGAGCTTCGGCCGAAAATCACGCTATTTCGAGGAATACCTCCAGCCCCGCTCGAGCGCTGGATTCAACGATTACCTCGAGCTAGGCCTGATCCCCGACCTCCCAGGCCTATACCGCCGCGACCTGCTGGAGCTCGCCGGCAGGCCGCACGTCGAACCCGATATAGCAGGGGTCCTCCTCACCCACGCCCACCTGGACCACGCCGCCTGCATTTCATTCCTCGACGAGCGAATCCCAGTCTACTGCTCAGAGGTCACGCGCCTGATCGCGAAGGTGATGGTGGAGGAGCGCCGGACGCTCGAGCACGAGATCTACGATTACAAGCGGAGGCCGATCCTGGACTGGCGCGAGCCCCCCATCCCACGTGAGTTCAAGCCCATCGAGTCGGGGAAGCCGTTCAGGATAGATGACCTAGAAATCGTGGGCTATGCTGTGGACCACTCGATTCCGGGCGGCATGGCATACATCATTCACACCCCCGAGGGCGCGATAGCTTACACTGGCGACCTACGATTCCACGGCCCCGAGCGCGCGAGTACCGAGCGGTTTGTGGAGGCTGCAGCCGAAGCAAAGCCGGCCGTGCTGCTCTGCGAGGGAACGCGCATCGAGCGAGAGCGATCCAACTCCGAGGCAGATGTCCAAAAGAGCTGCGCCGAGGTCATCTCCGGGGCAAAGGGGTTAGTCATTGCCGACTTTCATTATAAAGACCTGCGGTCGAAAGCTTGCAATCTCATTTAAGGACGCCCACCTCTTGCGTGAACTAAAAGGGGCCGGTCTAGACGTTCCAGACCCGAGCGACCCAGACCTGCTGATCTACGCGAAGCGAAAGCGCACCGGAACCTATGTCCCGGAGGACTACTCGAGATGGGAACAGGAATTTTTCGACCTGCCAAATCGCGTTCGGGCCGAGGACCTGCGCGAGCGCCCCGGAGAGGTGATCCTACACGCCGGATTCTACGATATGGCCGAGCTCGTCGACTTGAAGCCGCGGGACGCGATCTACATTCGATCGGCATCCGAGCCGCACGGCGAGGAGGATGTTTTCGACATCAAGCGACTTGAGAACTGGCTCCAGCACTTTGGAGTTCGCCCTTATCCGGCAGACCTGCTAGATGAGGATGCACCATTCCACGCGTCGGGTCATGCTGCTAGGCCAGATTTGGAGCGAATGATCTCACGGATTGCCCCACGGGTGCTGATCCCTATCCACACGCAGCACCCCGAGCGGTTCCGCGAGTCCGTCCCGGGCGAGGTTTTTCTACCCGAAGAAGGGTCTAGCTATAGTTTGGGCTGAACGACCAGCGCTATAACTTCCCTCCGCGCCTGTAGGACTTCCTATAGATGGTGCCCCTCCCGGTCCTCCGCTTTTCCTTTCGCACACGGGGGACCTTAGCTTTGCAGTCGGGGCAGAGCGGGCAGATCAAGTCCTCCTCAGCACTGGAGAAGAATTCCGCCCCGCATTCGAAACACGTGAGGGATTCCTCCACATCGACCACTCGCTCGAAGTTTTCCTCCACCAACTCCCCGATCCCGTGCTCGGCCTCCAAGTGGGCGCGCTTGGAGCTGGGATCGTCTAGGATGATCGTTCCGCAGAGCCTGCACTTGACGTGGGCTTCCTCCATCTTGGACCCCCAAATTGGGTTTATCGCCGGACTAATTTTGACTTTCGCACCGTGTCTTACCTAAGACAAATGACGATGGGCGCGTTCTAATCCACCGTTTTTGATTTATAAAGCGCCTCTGACCAATAGGTTGGCGGGCAAAGTGAATCCCGCGATCACGTCCGCTGGTTTAACTTTTAATCAATTAGTAAAACTTAAACATCATCAAGTAAAACCTGAAAATGGTGCTCAAATGGTCGAGGTAAAGGTCTCTCCAAAGGGCCAGGTTGTTATCCCAAAGGAGCTGAGGGAGGAGTTTGGGATAAGGCCAGGGCAGAAAGTCACCGTCGAGGGCACGGATGAGGGAATCCTCATCTTGCAGGCAAGGGATCCTGTGAAAGCCATGCGCGGATTATTCAAAGGGAAATTCAAAGTGCCATCGGTCGAGTGGATTAGGAAGAGCAGAAAAGAATGGGAACGAAGATTGGCGAGAAAATGAAAACGCTAGTTGATACCTGCATCTTTATTAATGTGCTCGAAGATGAGCCGGGAGCAGATGAATCTCACGCTTTCCTCGAGAAAATACTCAAAGGCAAAATAACCGGCTTCGTATCCGTAATAACGATCGCCGAATTGTACTCCCGCTATGGTAAAGTGAGTGACAGGGCGGCGTCTTTCGCAAAAGGTTTGATTTTGAGAATCATAGATGAAAAAAATGTAATTCCAGTACTTTTGCTGGTGGCTGAATCTGCCGGTAAATTGAAGGTAAAATATCCAAAACTTTCATTGGCCGACTCTCTAATCCTAGCCACAGCACTCCTGATGAGATGCGATGCCTTGATTACGAGGGACCCGGCGCTTGCGGGAGTCGAGGAAATCAAAGTTTTAAGGCCGGAGGAAGTAAAGCTCGGAGCCTAACTTTGGATTTTAATCTAGTTAGAACGTTATAATGGATGCGGGGGCTGGAGGTCGGCGCGCGATGCGAAAGGTTCTAGCAGGGCTGCTTGCACTCGGCATTGCACTCGGGTTCCTTAGTTACCTAGCCATCACTGCTGCAGCCGAACCCGTGGTAGAGCGGCCCAGTCTATTGTTTGTGCTGCTCCCAATGATCGATGCAACAGGCCACTCCTACGGGCACGAAAGCACCCAGTACCTGCAGGCCATCGTGGAAGCCGACGAGCAGGTCGGACGGCTTATTGACAAACTCCAGGAACTCGACATGTACGATAACACGCTGATCGTGATCCTGGCAGACCACGGGATGACCGGTACCGACCACGGTTCCCGTGACCCGGGAGACATGACCATTCCGCTCATAATCGCTGGGCCACGCGTAAGTGCCGGCGAGCTTGAGAACGCTGAGATCGTGGACGTCGCACCCACCATAACGGCGTTGGTCGGACTCCGCGCCCCAGAAAGCGCTGAGGGAAAAGATCTGTTTGAAAACATGTCCGTTCCACTAGTCCCGCCGCCCGAGTATGTTGTGATCGTGACGCTAGACGGTTGCAGACCCGACAAGCTGCTCGAAGCCTCGACTCCAAACATAGACAATTTAGTCGTGAATGCTGCGTACAGCTGGCAAGCCCAAACCGTCTATCCATCGTACACGCCCCAAGCCCATGCCTCGCTCTTCACGGGTGCATATCCTGAAACCCACGGGTACACGGGTCCGGGCGACACGGTCGAGGTCGAAACCGTATTCCAAGTTTTTGAGGAGAATGGCAAGCGAACAGCTCTTGTTGATGGCAAGGGCGGGCGGATCAAGGGGTTAGAGGTCGGTGTGACATATGTAGCCATGGACGTCGACTACCGCTGGGATGCGGGTGACAAGGGTGCGATGGACCGAGCGCTCTCGATCTTGGAGGGGCGCATAGAGGAAGAACGGGTGGAGCTTTGGGTATTGATCGTGGTAATGGCGGCGATGGTGATTTGTACCGCGGTAGTTTTCATCAGAAAAAGGCGGGCGCGAGTTCAGCCCTTAGAGCCCTTGGCCACGAATAGCCCGCAATAACACTTCCCCTTGGTTCGGATTTCATCCAAGTGATACGCACATGGGCAGATAAGCTTCGCGTCTTGGGCCTTCTCACCGGTTCGAACCCTGCATGGACAGTACAGATCCCCGAACTTCGCCTTGTTCGCTAACAGACCATCCACAAGCTTGTTGACGAGTTGGGTATCCGGGTTCAGCTCGAATCCCTGCGACTCTGCGTACTGCTTCAGCCACCGGAGGAGCCCAGCCGAATCCATCATAAGCCCAAAACCTTGCTGAGCTTTTCGCGATCGAATCCAACTATGATTTTGCCCTCGACATCGATTACTGGAACCGCGGCCTGGCCCGATTTCTGGATCATCTCTTTTGCAGCTGCCTCATCTGCCTGAACGTCGACCTCTTCGAACTCGATGTTGTGCTCTCTCAGGAACTCCTTCACCTGGTCACAGTAAGGACAGATTGGCATGCTATAGAGCTTGACCCGCACCATCCAATCACCACTTGCCCTTCGTGCAGGTCACTTTTATAATGAAATGTCGCAATTCAACGCTGGAGTCGTGATGTTCGGTTACACCGGCAAGTTGCTATACGTGGATTTGACCCGAGGTTCGCTTGAGGAGCGTCGAACCCCCGCGGCACTTGCCCGTGCCTTCTTGGGTGGGCGAGGTTTGGGTGCCGCGTTGCTGTATCAGGAGCTCAAGCCCGGCATCGACCCGCTCGACCCCGGAAACGTTTTGATCCTGATGACTGCCCCACCAGTTGGGACGCCTATTCCATGTTGCCATCGATGGGGGGCCGTCACAAAATCGCCGCTCACTGGCTTTTATCTCTGTTCATCGGTCGGTGGACACTGGGGCCCAGAGCTCAAGTTCGCTGGCTTCGATGGTATCGTTATCAAAGGCAGGGCATCAAAACCCGCTTACATCACGATTAAGAACGGTAAAGCCGAACTGCGCGATGCGAAAAATCTCTGGGGGAAATTAACCGACAAAACCGAGCTCGCGATCCGCAAAGAGCTCAAAGATCCGCGCGTTCAGGTCGCGTGCATAGGTCCCGCCGGTGAAAACCTGGTCCGAATCGCAAACATTCAGGCCGGACGCCGGTCGATCGGCCGAGGTGGGGCCGGAGCAGTGATGGGCTCCAAGCGATTGAAAGCGATTGCGGTTCGGGGACGAGGCAAATTTGAAGTCGCCGATGAAGAGGAAGTTGCAGCACTCGTGCGTGAGCTACGCGAGCAAATAAAGCGGAGCCCCCAAACGTCGATTGACTTCCCGCAGTGGGGGACGGTGCAGTTCGTAGACCCGATAAACGAGGCCGGGATGTGGCCTACCCGGAACTTCCAGCAGGGAGTGTTCGAGCTCGCACATCGAATCAACGCGCGCGCGATGCGGAAACGGCTAGTGAAACGGGATACCGCTTGCTTCGGTTGCCCAGTCGCCTGCGGAAAGCTTTCGGTGGTTGCGGATGGCCCTTATGCGAACACGATGGTCGAGGGCCCCGAGTACGAGACCATGTGGGCGTTCGGAGCTCAGTGCGGAATCGGTCGCTTGGATGCGATTGCGGCCGCGAATGCGTGGTGCGATAAATACGGCTTAGACACGATCTCGGCGGGAAACGTGATCGGATTCGCGATGGAGTGCTACGAGCGGCAGTTGCTCACGCGCGCCGAAACGGACGGTCTCGACCTCAAGTTCGGAAATCACGGAGTGCTGGTCGAGCTGTTACGGAAGA
>CAZCRN010000036.1:0-6247 GCA_964501125.1 Hadarchaeota archaeon (SeqCode)
TCGCCTATCCGCCTTTTGGTCCGCGCATCTATGGCGTGGATAAAGGATTCACCTAGATCTGTGTGTATGACGTACGCAAATTCGCGGGCTGTGGTGCCCTTTGGCACGAGAAACGCATCTGGCAGCACGTTTCCCTTTTTATCCATTAGCTTGTTTTCATCGTCGACCGGATAGACCACAATTAGATTAAGCAGCTCATAAATGGCCTTATCAACCACTTGCTGCACCCCGGTCGAACCCCATTTTTTCAGCACTTTTCGAATCGCTTCAAGAGCTTTCTTCTGTTTCTCATTCATGGCCTCTGGTTTGATTATTTCAAAATCTGGGTCACCGGGCCTATAACGTATCAGACCTTTCTCGGCCGCTCGGCGCAGTGCGAACTCCGCTTCCGAACTCGTTGGGACTACCAGGTAGCCGCGCTCGCGCAATCGCTTGATATTTGGTTCCGCAGCTCCTAGATCCGCCTTGTTCGCGGCAATTATGATCGGCTTGCTGACCTTTCTAAGCTCATACGCAAATCGCATCAAATCGTCGTCTGACCACTTACCAGGATCGCTGCGGTCGACCCCCGTATTGTGCATGGCAGATTTCACATGCGCCTTCGTGATACCAAGACCGCTGAAGCGTTCTGCAATGGCTTTGATCAAATCGACTTCTTCGTACTTCGCCTCCCGTGCGAACTTCGTCCAGCCCTTCGCTAAAAGGTCTCGTAGCCAAAAAACTATCTCAGCCTCAAGAAACCCGATGTCATCCAGCGGATCGTGGGTGCCGGGTGGGCATGGTTTGCCTTCCGCATCAGTAGAACCGGCCGCATCTACAACGTGGATCAACGCAACAGCCATTCGCAGATCATCGAGGAATCGGTTGCCTAGGCCCCTGCCCATGTGTGCCCCCTCGACTAGCCCGGCCACGTCGATCATCCGGGCTGGGACATATCTGATGCCATCTATGCACTTCGAATTCTGTGCATTACACGTAACCTTGAATTCTCGACAAGGGCACTCGCTTCGGACGTAGACTATGCCAACGTTTGCGTCTATGGTCGTGAACGGATACCCGGCCACGGGTGCGTGCGCGAGTGTCGCGGCATTAAAAAAAGTAGTTTTGCCCGTATTCGGCTTACCTATGACACCGAGCTCGAGCATGGTCAACCCTGTTCATACCACCCGGAATCCTTCTTCGAACCGAAGCTGCGTACTCCAAGTCGGACAAGCTGACTCCGCAACCTCTTCGCATACGCAGGTTTTAACTCGCCGCGGGTTTCGAGAAAATTTATTATCTCAAGCGCCTGTTCATCCGTATCGCAACGTCTGATGTAATCTATAACAGTCGGCTCGTAACCCTGAACGTAGTGAGCCACCTTTTCCGCTTCGCTGGGTTCCGTTCGTATAGCATCAATGCGAATCGTGGCTTTTCGCTGTTTTATCTCTCGGGCGAGGTTCGGGAATTTCTTACGTAATCTATCGGACACGTTCCCACAGCTGATTCTACATGCTCTCCTCTTCGGGATGCCACTCCTTTTTCTCTAGGGTGGGCCTCGTGAATACCATCGTGTTCGGCGGGACATCCCTATACACAATCGTCCCGGGACCTATCGCTGAATTTGGACCGATCTTCACCCCAACATTTATCGAACAGTTGATCCCGGTTTTGACGTTATCGGCAATTATCGTGCCCAATTTTCGTCTACCGCTGCTGATTACCTTGCCGCCGACCTCCATTTTGATCGGCTTTTCATCCAGGCGCAAGTTCGCGATAGTGGTTGATGCTCCGAGGTTGCAATTGCTGCCTATGACGCTATCACCAACATAGGAAAGGTGCCCGATGTGTGTATGATCCATGATAATGCTGTTCTTCACCTCCACCGCATTGCCTATTCGAACGTTGTTTCCTATGCAAGTTGATGGTCTGATAAAACAGTTCGGGCCAATATCGCAATTTTTGCCTATGTGGGTTGGCCCTTGGATATAGGAACCCGAACGTATGATCGAACCTTCACCAACATAGACCGTATCCTCGATGTACGCGCCAACCTCAACCTTGCCGTGAATCGCACCCTTCTGACCTTTCATGAAATACTCGTTCGCCACCAGCAGATCCCATGGCATACCCACGTCTGCCCACATCTCCAGTGGCGAAGCGTAGATGTTCTTGCCGGCATCGATCAAGATTTGAATCGATGTCGTTAATTCATACTCCCCTCGCTCAGATTTCTCAGTTTTTTCAATCGCATCGAAAATCATTGGATCGAATATGTATACTCCAGCGTTGGCCAGCTTGCTCTCGATTTCTTTGGGTTTCTCCACTATCTCGGTGACCCTATCCCCCTCCAAAAATACTATCCCAAATTGCTCGGGTTCCTCAACTTCTATTGTCGCGATGATTCCACCAAAAGCGGGGTCCGAGCTTTTCTCTTCGTAGCGCTTTATCAAGAGATTTAGAGATTCTTGGTCGACCAACGTGTCCCCATTTATCACGAGGAAGCGTTCGCCTGCAACAAAATCCTTGGCTACCGCGACCGCATTTGCTGTCCCCGCCAGCTCCTGCTGAGTGATGTATTCTATCTTTACCCCCAGCCCCGAGCCATCTCCATAACGCTCCATTATCTGTTCCTTTCCATAACCAACGACCATGCCGATCTCGTTTATGTTCGCATTCTTCAGGAGCAGGAGTGCATGATCCAAGGCGGGCTTCCCAGCTATGGGTAGCAGGAACTTAGGCTTTGTAAACGTAAGGGGCCGCATCCGCGTTCCGAGCCCTGCAGCTAAGATGACAGCTTTCACCGAATCTCCCGACTAGAGCTTTAAGAGCTAACCTATAAAAGACTTCAAAAGCTTAGCGGCCTTTCTAGCGTTCTTCTGCGCCTTCTCCCGCGTTTTTCCCTCAGCGGTGACCCGAATGTAAGGTTCAGTTCCCGAGGGCCTAATGAGAATCCAGCTGCCATCTTTGAAGGAGAGCCTGATGCCATCGATCGTTAATACATCGGTAATCCCCGGAAATTCCTTCTTTGATCTCGTTTCAAATTTTTTCATCGTTGCTGCCTTTTTCTCATTTGGACATCCAACTTTGGCCCGCACAATCGGGTAACTCGGCACCCGATCGGCGAGCTCAGATAATGGCTTTCCTGCTTCATCGATTAACTCGAGTATCCGAACCCCGGCCAGCGGACCGTCCGGGCACATGCGGACATCTCCACATATCCACGCGCCACAGGGCTCACCACCGAACGTGGCTCCATGAGTCTTCATCGCTTGCGCAACATTCACATCACCAACACGGGTTCGCACGACCGAACCACCCGCAGCGGAAACATACTCCTCCACCACCATCGATGCATCCACCGTCGTCACAATTTTGCCTCCAAACTTCCTGACCGCGTAAGCACACGCAAGTGCGAGTAATTTGTCCCAGCTCACTACGCGGCCCTTTTCATCTACCGCAGCTATGCGATCGGCATCACCGTCATGGGCGAGCCCGAGGTCCGCCCCAACAGATTTCACAACTCTACAAAGTTCCTGCAGGTTCTCAGGGGTTGGCTCCAAGGACCTACCGGGAAAAAATCCATCCAACTGCGAGTTCAGAGTGATGACTCTGCACCCGAGCTTACGCAGGACATAAGGGGTCGCCAGCGCACCTGCTCCATTACCGCAGTCGACCACGATTTTGTAGCTGCGTCTCAGAGACGTCGAGCCAGCCACCTCATCTATGAACTCAGGCAACACGTCAATCGTTTCGACCTTCCCGATCTCGTCCCAAGCCGCGGGCTTCAGTTTCTTGTCAAAATAAATCGCTTCGACTTTCGCTTCATCTTCGGGTGTGTAGGCCATTCCGTTCGAGTCCCAGAACTTGATACCGTTGTACTCAGGAGGATTGTGCGAGGCGGTTATCATGATGCCAGCGGCTGCGCTCAAGCGGCGTATGGCAAAACTAACAACGGGTGTCGGAACAATACCAATTTTTTTGACGTCGCAACCTCCTGACAACAAGCCAGCCACCAAGCAGCCCTCGAGCATGTCACTTGAGGTTCGGGGATCCTTGCCGACCACCACCGTGCCGGAATTCTTGAGATAAGTTGCAAGGGCCAACCCAAGGTCGAGAGCTAGCTCTGACGTGATGTCCTCGCCAACGACTCCGCGAACGCCTGACGTGCCAAATAACTTGCCCATCTCAGGCCCCTAAGCAGCTTCTGCAGGTTCGCTGATTATCTTGCTCTTTCGGACCTCGACCCGCCTTACCAGGCAGATTTTTTTGATCACTTTATAGATGTCTGCGGCGAGTTTGCCTAAAACGACCTCTTGGACAAACTGGTCCATGGTGAGTTTCTTTGCTCGGCTTTCAATCACTTCACGCATACTTGATCGAATTGCATTTATCTGGGAACTCTGAATTCGTCTGAAAGTCGTGGTCATGGGAGTTACGCGCAACCGGTAGCCATCTTGTGTGGTTACATCGAATATGCTATCGACCTTTGTAGCGCGGCGCCTGATCTGACTGCGCACGTAATCGCGTGCCATATCGTGCCCTATGAACTTCGTCGATGCTCGATCGCCTTCTACTCCCTTTACTTGAAAGTATAGCTTGACATGCGACTTGGAAAAATCGTCTATCAGATCCCCAAGCGTGGTCTCCAAAACGCGGCCTGGCAGATGTCGTACGTCCGTGATCGGTGTTTCACCTATTTTGGCCTCGCCGAACATTGGTGGTGCTATAATGTCACACCACCGTTTACCACGCCATGCTCTCTTTGCCGGTGCGCGAGCTCGCTTTTCTTTTTCCATCGTCTCACTTGACCGATCTTTGAGTTTTTGATTTCACGCGATCTCGAACTTGTTTTGGCCATTTATCTATATCGAGCCCATGCTGCGCTAGAAATCCGAGCACCCATCGGCTAGTGCCGAAGCCACTGCAGCCGGTCCAGACCTCCCGGCCTTTGACCTCCTTTATCCTGAAAGTTTTGACGAACTTCGTGCGGTGAACGTTGTAAGAGCCGAGCTCCAGCCAGCCATCCTTGTATGGCAATCTCACCTCTATATCATAAGTAGCAACCTTGCGGCTATCGCTCACATCCTCCTCTATTCCACCTGCACGCATGTAAAATGGGGTAGCCACGAGCACGCGCCATTCAAGCCCGAGCTCGTCAGCGACCTCGATACTTTTGTCCTTGGTGGTGTCCCGAATCTCAACTACATCGTCCGGCTTTCCGGCGAATACGAATTCCATCCGTCTAAATTCTTGAGTCCGGATTAGGCCTTCGACGGCTCCACCCTCCCATCGATAGGTCCAGCCACTTCGGTCGAAGACCTTGATCGGCATATCTTCCAGCCTGAGTTCTTGGCGGGCTAGGAAATCGTAAAACGGCTCACACTGCGCCGGGGCCAACACATACGCCGGTTCTTTTAAGCACTTCTCCAGCTCGCCCGTCGGCACCCGCTTTGTCAGTTTGAGTTGCTTCTTGAAGCTAGTGAAGACCTCAGGCTCGCGTGGAGGCGGGAAAACGTAGTACATCCCCTCTGGCAACTCATCTAGGTAGCCAGGCATCCGCTGCATGACCTCGAGCGGGATGAGTTTAGGAAACATTATTTCCTTGAACTCCAGCTCCAGCGCTATCTTTTCGATCAAGATATCCTCAATCGCGCGCAGCAAATCGGCGTATGGGGCTGTGTACACCCATTGCCCACGTCCGGGAAACTCGATGACCCAACCCAATCGCTTGGCCACCTCAAATGGATCTTCTCTGAATGGGTGCTTCACGGGCTTGCTTTGCTGCACCACCCGTGGCTTGGTGACAGGGGGCGGCACCTTCGCCAGGATATCCGTGGCCATGGTCACCAGTCGATCGACCATGCGCCCACGCAAGTCGCCTTCGCTTAAGTCCCGTAAGGTCAACACCACCCCGCGTTTGGTAAATCCTATTTCACATGGTAGGTCCTCGAGCTCGCGCTTGGCTTGTTCCAACGGGGTAACTGCAGGTAGAGTAATTCGATACTCTTGGGCCTTTACCTCCCGCACACCTATCTTGTACTTTTCCCCCAGCTCCGCACCCAGCAGCTTGGTTAGCCGCAACAGTGCATCGTGAGCACGCACATACCTACCCGACTCGATCTTTAGCTCAAGCTTTTTGCCGGCCACGCGCCAATTTTTTATTCTCGCCGCTTCTGCCTCCTTCCCGCGCGGCGCACCTTTCAGAAACAGGGACTTGGCAGCTTTCGCTAGGAGAGCCTTGATATCCGCCCTCGCAGGTTCTAGC
>CAZCRN010000037.1:0-6208 GCA_964501125.1 Hadarchaeota archaeon (SeqCode)
CCTGTCTTGAACTTACAGACGGGCCACGCGAGAGTGATGCGCTTTGCGTAAACAGGCTGGGGGGCTCAATACGGTTACAATTAGCCCTGCGATGGCCAGATATTTTGAGGTCCTCGAGCGTGAAATAAACGAAATATACGAAATCGCTCGGAAGGCACGTTCACTAGGATTCGATCCAGAGCCCGAGCCAGAAATCCCTCAAGCTGAGGATCTAGCGGCGCGCGTCGAAAAGCTAATTGGTCCAGCCGGTGTGGCGGAGGTCATCCGCAAGCTTGAGAAGGAGCTACCACGAGAAGAGCTCGCGTTCAAAATCGCTGAGATGATCGTCGATGGAACGTTTGGTGAATACGATGATCGCCAAGCCGCTGAGCAAGCCGTCCGCACGTCGCTGGCAATAATTACAGAGGGGATCGCTGCGGCAGCACCGCTTGAAGGGATAACCCATGTTGATATCAAAAAGAATTTTGACGGCACATCTTACCTCAGTCTTTACTTTGCTGGCCCCATCAGGTCAGCCGGCGGCACCGCTGCAGCCCTCGCCGTTTTGACTGGAGACTTCGTACGTCGAAGATTATACTTGGACGCATACAAACCAACCGATGAGGAAGTCGAACGTTTTGTTGAGGAAGTGGATCTCTATTCGACGGATGTTGCACATCTGCAGTACACACCTCCGCCGGATGATATTCGAACTGCAATCCGCAGCATCCCAGTCGAGATCACGGGTGAGGCGACCGAGCGCGATATAGCGGTGACCAGTTATCGCGCCCCGGAGCGGATAGAAACCGCGCGCGTCCGCGGAGGCGCAGTATTGGCTTTAGCGGAGGGCGTTTTGCAAAAGGCGCCGAAGATCTTGAAGCACGTTGACAAACTCGGCATTGATGGATGGGGCTGGCTTTCCGAGTTAGCAGCACAAGCGGCGGTCACAGAAGAGGCCGCCCCGGCTTATCCAAAGGGTGACAAGTATTTGGACGAAATAATTGCTGGTAGGCCGGTATTCGGTCACCCCGCGCGCGAAGGGGGATTTAGGTTAAGGTATGGGCACGCCCGGAACACAGGCATCGCGGCTATTGGCGTTCACCCAGCTACAATGATGGTCTTAGACGATTTCTTGGCAATTGGTACCCAGCTTAAAATCGAGCGGCCAGGTAAGGGCGCGGCAGTGACCCCTGTCGACACAATTGAGGGTCCGCTAGTCAAGTTAGTCGATGGTTCGGTCGTACAAGTGAACTCTATCGAACAAGCAGAGGAGCTGAGAGGCCGAATTGCAGAAATCCTATTTTTGGGCGATATCTTGGTCGGTTTTGGCGAGTTTTTAGAGAATAACCATCCGTTAATGCCTGCCGGATATTGTGAGGAGTGGTGGGCAGAGGAGGTCAAAAAGGCGCTGGTCACAAAATCGATCGATACGGACCTATCCGTGTATTTAACGTCTCCGTATCAAAAACCATCCCCGCGCTTGGCGATCGAGATATCTGAAAAACTCAGCGTGCCACTACATCCCGCGTACACGTATTATTTCCACGATATTGGAATAGAAGAGCTTAAAGAGTTGGCCGCGTGGCTCGTCTCCGGAGAGCCTGAATTTGAAAATGGTCAGCTCAAAAGTTTGCGTGTCAGAGTTAACCAAGCACCAAAACGTGTGCTCGAAGTTTTGGGTGTACCGCACAGGGTCGAGGGCGATAACGTTGTGGTGGAGGAACAGGCTCTGCCACTCTGCCGATGTTTGGGCGTGCTCGAGGGCTCTCGCTTAACCATCAAAAAGCTCGATGCGACTTTGCACGCTCACCCCGCGAAGGATGTGATGGATATCGTGCAGTTACTGGCAAGATTTCCGGTCCGTTGCAAAGGTCCAACGCGCATCGGATGCCGCATGGGTAGACCTGAAAAAGCGAATCCACGCATAATGTCACCGCCGGTTCATGTTTTGTTCCCAGTTGGGCTACGCGGCGGAATGACCCGGAGTGTCATAAAGGCTGCCGAAAAGGAGCACGCATTCGTTGAAGTGGTGAGATGCGAATGCCCAAAGTGCGGCAAGATCACCTTCACGCGAAAGTGCCCAAAATGCGGCGCGACGACTAACTACGTACGTGCCTGTACACGCTGTGGACGAAAAACGACCGATGAGCGGTGTCTAACGTGCGATGCACCAACAGCATACTTCGATCTGCGACGGGTTGAGATCAAACCACTCCTGAACGATGCGCTGGGCAAGTTGCAGGAACCCTTACCGGATGAAGTCAAGGGCGTCCGAGGGATGACGAGTGCATACAAGATACCGGAGCCACTAGAGAAGGGCATCCTACGCGCGAAGCATGGTATTTATGTTTTCAAGGATGGCACGGTTAGATTCGATGCCACGAACGTCCCGCTCACGCACTTCCGACCTCGCGAGATAGGGACATCGGTCGAGAAGCTGCAAGAGCTAGGCTACACCACAGATTACATTGGACAGCCACTCGAACGTGATGATCAGCTCATCGAATTGAAGGTTCAGGATATCGTCCTCTCTAAACCATGCGCTGAATACATGCTACGCGCGGCGAGGTTCGTGGACGATTTACTCCAGAAGTTCTATGGTTTGCCTCCGTACTACAACGCGAGCGAGCCCGCCGATTTGATAGGTCATTTGGTGATAGGGCTTGCACCTCACACATCGGTCGGGATAGTCGGACGCATAATCGGTTTCACCGAGGCAACGGTCGGCTATGCACATCCATACTTCCATGCTGCAAAGCGCCGCGATTGTTTTGCGTATGATGAAACGCTACCGATTTTTGATGGTGAAAATTGGAAAATCGTAAAATTGGGCGAGTTCGTCGAGGAGTTGCTTCTAAAGCATAAGCCTAGTAGAACAGAATTTGGTGATTTGGTAGTTAGGGTGAATGGATACAAAACACTCTCCCTAAATGGGAACTTCGAGTACGAATTGAAGCCGATTATCGCTTTCTCAAAGCATCCGGCACAAGACCACGTGGTCAAACTCGTGACAAAAGATGGACGGGAAATGGTCACAAGTGGGTTGCACTCATTCATTGATGAGAAATTACGAAAGGTACCGGCATTTGAAGCAAAGTACGTAATTCGCCCAGCCAAATTCGATCTCCCGGAGAGGGATATCGAGTGGATAGATTTGCTAGAATATGCAGACGATGACACGATGGTGGTTGGTGCCAAAGATTTGCTTAAAAGATATTTGGACAAAAACGGACTGAAATCAACTGCCAAAAAGCTGGGGATACCAAAAACTACATTGTTTGACTATTACATGAGGGACTCGGCACCGCTGAATATTTTGTCACAGCTAGGGATTCAAATTCCAAATGAAGTGAAGCTCAAAACACGGTACGATACAGTACTTTTACCTAGGCGAATAAAGGTAGGCAAAAACTTCCTGAGGTTACTCGGACTTTACCTAGCGGAGGGACACCACAGGAAGCAGGAAAAATCCTACTACCAAGTAAATTTTGCCGTCACGCGGAATCGTAAAGCGGTTGAGCGTGCGATAGTTGAAACGTTTGATATTGTCCCATCCAGAAACGGACAAACGATAAGCATCTCATCAAGGCTCATCTATAACCTATTCAAACGACTCGGCTGCGGGCAATGCGCAAAAGAAAAGCGAGTACCGAACTTCGTATTTTCTCTACCTCTTGAAAAAATCAAGTACCTTTTGCAGGGATATTTTGAAGGCGATGGTGGAATTAGCGAGACGCGCGCTGGAGGAAGTGTAGAAGTTTCATGCACTTCTGCGAGCAAGATGCTGCTGAGGGATGTGGAGTTCCTCCTGAGCCGTTTTGGACTCATATGCAGCTGGCAAAAGGACGAGAGGCGGATGAGCACCGGAAAAGTTGCAGAATTTTACAAAAAGAGAGGGAAGGTGTTTAGCTGGGTTTGCTACAAATTGAGAATGCACGGGCTGATGGCAAAAGAATTTTGCGAGAAAATAGGTTTCTGGTGGCCTGAGAAAAGGCAAAAGGCGAGGAGAATCCTCAAGCACCACAAGTTCGGTACTGTAAGATACAAGCGATGCGGCAGCGTCGTCATTAGCCCCGTGAAGCACGTGATGATCGAGCGCTCCTCTGAAGCTTTATACAATTTCACGGTCGAGGGTACTCACAATGCCATCGTTTCCGGCTGCTCCGTGAGACAGTGCGATGGCGATGAGGACGCGGTCATGCTTTTGCTGGATGCATTGCTGAACTTCAGCAAACGCTTCCTGCCGTCGACGCGCGGCGGCATGATGGATGCCCCCCTGATTCTGAACACCCACCTCAACCCGAGTGAGATCGACGAGGAGGCCCACAACATGGATGTCATGGATGCGTACCCGCTTGAGTTCTACGAGGCAACGCTTCGCTATGCTCATCCAACCGAATTGCTTCCGGTGATGGCGATTGTAAAGCAAAGACTCGGCTCAAAGGAGCAATACGAAGGTCTGAGGTTCACCAACGATTCGACCGACATCGCCCGAGGTCCGCATGCAAGCCGTTATAAGACGCTGCCCGCGATGGATGAAAAGGCGACCGCGCAGCTCGGCCTCGCACGCAAGATCCGTGCAGTCGACGAGCGCGATGTGGCCGAACGTTTGATCGATCATCATTTCATGCCCGATCTTCGAGGTAACTTGCGTGCATTTTCACGGCAGCAGTTCAGATGCACGAGCTGCAACACGAAGTATCGCCGTATCCCGCTCAGCGGCAAGTGCAACAAGTGCGGTGGGAAGCTCATCCTAACGGTCACACGTGGCGGAGTCGAGAAGTACCTACAAGTTGCGATGCGGATCGCGGATGAGTACCAAGCAAGCGACTATACCAAGCAGCGCCTCAGGCTTGTGCAACGCGACATCAAGTCAGTGTTCGAGTCCGATGCTCACCGGCAGCTCAGCCTTGCAGACTTTTTGTAGCGAAGATTAAAATCGATTGCCACGCAATTTATTTTGAGCCGGGGTGGCAGAGCCAGGTATTGCGGCAGCCTCGAGAGCTGCTGGTCCTTCTGGACCGTCAGGGTTCGAATCCCTGCCCCGGCGCCAAATTTGCCCGCTCGTTCCGAAACCTCTCCTGCTTCACGATTTTCCCGCTTTCATCCATCACCGTCGCGTGGCAGGTTCGCACGTGGACGTCTACCCCCACATACTTGGCCATGCTTTTCGCCTCCTTATCGATGGTTTAAGGAGGCGGAACGATTAAAGTGAGAAACTTAACATGCCATCAGCACAGTGCGACACAGCACACAATCAAGTTTTGTCGTAGGTTGAGAAGAGGCCGCGAACAAACGCTACTGCTGCGCCTGATAAACCCAAGTTACTTTTCTCTCTTTGCTCCCCGAACCTTGAACGGCGTGACCGGCTTCCCGCGGTGTCGGATGCGCTTGGGGGCAGCCTTCTGAGCCGCCAGCTCCTCCGCGATAGGCATCATGTGCTTGAGATAGTCAGCTCCCAGCTCGGACTCCGCCTTAAGCACCCGGGAGAGTTCTTTGATCCGTTTTTCTAGCTTCATCGGTTTTTCGGCGGTCTCGGCGTGACTCTGGCCAGCGGCTTCCGCACGGGGGCCCTCCGCATTCTCGGCCGCGGCACCCTCGGCTTCCAAAACTTTAGCTTAGCCAAGTCAATCCTGCCGGTCGCCCCAAGCACGGCAACCGCCACTAGGGGAACCACTATCGCCAGCCCCACCGCAAGTGGAAGGATCGGGAATGGTGCAACGGGTTGCTCCCCATCTGGCGCTACATAGCCTCCGAATACCATCTGCCCACTCGCCAGCGTTCGGTTCTCCTCGATATCGAATAGCTCGACGTTATAGGTTCCCGCTTCAAGACCAACGACATCCAGGGTCAGAGGGATCTCTTTCGTCTGCCCCGCGGCCACCTCGATCGTGATCGGTACCACGTGCGCGCCTATCTTGAGCTCGAACTGGCGGCTCAACGCCAGCAAGGTCGGGTTCACCACGCGCACGGTTATCGACACCTGCGCTCCCGTGACCAAGTCGGCGGGCAGTAAGAGCGTGAAGGTCGCGAACTGCGCCGGGGACACTCTCTGACCGGTTATGGCAAACGTCGAGAGGCCAGGTGACACGGCCGAATAGAACCTGTAGGCCGCGTTATCCTCGTTCTCCACCCTCGCCGTCTGGAGTTCCTGCCAGTTAAGATCCGAGTAACGGTAGAGCCTGATGGTGTTCTCGCCCACCGAGTTCTGGATCAGCCAAGAGCGCGG
>CAZCRN010000038.1:0-6116 GCA_964501125.1 Hadarchaeota archaeon (SeqCode)
TCCTGGTAGCGGTCCGCCCACCAAAAAAGAGGTGGCAGCGTGAAAACAACCCATGCAAGAAACATAGGGTTGGGAGTACCAGGTCACTGTTTCCGAACGATAGTGCCACGTTAAGGAGCCGAGAAATTGTCGAGGATAGTTTTAGATACAAACGTTTTCATCGCCGCCTGTTTCAACCCCGGCAGCGCTTCGGCGAAAATAATCGACCTCTGCCTTAAGGGAAAACACGAGCTGATCCTTTCCCCTCGCTTGCGCAAGGAAGCATGGATGATTTTGAAAAACATAAAGGCGAGGAAGGAGTTTCGGGAGAGAATCAGGAGGCTCTTCAGGGGCGCCTCCCGAGTTAAGCCTACTCAGAGGGTTTTTGTGATCGAAGAAGATCCCGATGATAACAAATTCTTGGAATGTGCCTTAGCCGGGAAGGCTGACTACTTGATCACTTCAGACCAACACTTGCTCAGGCTTGGAGAGTTCAAAAGGACGAAGATTTGCAAAGCCGTTGAGTTCTTAAAACTCGATACCGCAATTCTACATAAATCTTAAGCCCCAGCGTTGCCATCACCCCAACGAGGCTTGAATTTGAAACAGCTCCAGCTCGCACGCGTGCACCGCTCGCTAGGGGCAAACATGGTCGAGTTCGTGGGATGGGAGATGCCGATGAAATATACTTCCATAGCCGAGGAACACCTAGCGGTTCGAGAGGCGGTCGGGCTCTTCGACGTCAGCCACATGGGTGAGATCTCAGTTCGGGGCCGGGACGCCGAGGCCTTCCTGCAGCGAGTCACCTCAAATGACGTATCCAAACTGGGAGTGCTGGATGCGCACTACTCGACGGTCCTGAACGAGCGGGGAGGAGTCAAGGACGATGTCTTCGTCTATCGTACCGGGGAGTGCAAATACATGCTCGTGACAAATGCTGTGAACGTCGAAAAAATTTGTGATTGGTTCAGGCAGCACGCGAGTGACAAAGTTGAGATTCAAAATATCACCATGACAACTTTAATGCTCGCCCTTCAAGGTCCAAAGTCCCAGCGGGTGCTCCAAGGGCTCACGGATTTCAAGCTTAGCGAACTCAAGCGCTTTGAGGCAGCCCACATGAAAGTTGCCGATTTGCCCGCGTTGGTCAGTCGAACCGGTTATACGGGCGAGGATGGGTTCGAGCTGTACCTCACGGATGTGTCAGCCTCGGATCCAGCGCGAGCCGAGCGGCTTTGGAACGCGATCCTGCGCGCAGGCGAAGGTGTTGACATTAAACCCTGTGGCTTGGGGGCTCGAAACACGACGCGCTTGGAGGCTGGCTGTGTACTTTACGGGCATGAGCTGACCGAGGATATCACACCCTACGAGGCGCGGATCGGGTTCGTGGTGAAGCTCGAAAAGGGGGAGTTCATCGGGCGCGAGGCACTCGTAAAGCAGAAGGAAGCCGGAGTGAAGCGTAAGCGGATTGGATTGCGGATGCGCGAACCCGGAGTCCCACGCGAGGGCTGCAAAATATTCAAAGGCGGTCGGGAGGTCGGTCAGGTAACCTCAGGCACTTTTTCCCCTTTGCTCAAGGTTGGGATCGCGATGGGCTATGCTCCAACCGACCTGGGCCCCGGCACCGAAGTGTCGGTGGAAATTCGAGGAAAACTTCGAGGCGCCGAGGTGGTGGATTGGCCATTTTATGATCCAGAGCGCTATGGATTTGGGAGGAAGTAGGTTGGTCGTCAAGATTTTTGAACACCTCTTGAAGGACGTGATCCGGAACGATCTCTGCATTGGGTGCGGAGCATGCGTTGCAGCCTGCCCTTCGTACGTGTTACGCATCTTCGGAGAGGTCCCCATCATGAAGGAATACTGCCACCGCGATGGATTCTGTTACCACCAGTGCCCCCAAACGGTCGATCCAAAGGAGCTCGAACGCCGAGTATTCGGGCGGAATGTCGGAGCCTCGGAACCATTTGGAATCTACCAGCATGCCTTCTCGGTCAAGGCTAGGGCCCCGGACATCCTAGCGCGGTGCCAAGATGGGGGCGCGGTGACAGGGCTACTTGCCGAGCTGCTCGAGACTGAATACATCGATGCCGCGGTTGCCATAGGGGAGGGTAACCTCCCTTGGCAGCCGGCACCCAGAGTGGTTTTAGATCACGACGACGTGCTAGCTTGCGCCGGGTCGAAGTACTCGCGTGGAGCGGTGATCTTTGGACTTCGGGATGCCGTCGATCTCTACATGCGCGAGCGAATCGCGGTGGTTGGAACCCCGTGTGAGATCAAGGCCCTGCGCCAGATGCAGACTGGGGAGCGCGCGCCCTATCGCTTAACCGATAACATCAAGCTGTGCATCGGGCTTTTCTGCATGGGGGCTTGGCCTTACGCCAGGCTTAAGCGAATCCTTGAGGAACAGTTCCACATCGACCTACGCGAGGTCGCGAAGTTCGACATCAAGCGCGGGCAATTCCTGATCTACCGCCGCCGCAAGCCAAAACGCGTAGTGCCCCTTAAGGCCCTGCGGAAATTCGTGTGCGGGTCTTGCAAGCTTTGCCCAGACTTCGCAGCGGAGCTCGCTGACATCTCGATCGGTGCGGCTGGGTCACCACTCGGACGCTCGACGGTGGTGCTACGCACTTCGACTGGTGTGGAAGCCTTCGAGCAAGCTAGGCGTGCACGGGTGTTCGATGTGAAGCCACTCGAGGAAGTCAAGCCTGGCGCGGAGGCGATCGAGATGAGTTCGAGGGCTAAGAGGCGCATTGCGGAGGCAGAGATCGAGCGCAGGCGCAAGTCTGGTGAGCCTCTTCCACCCTGGCTTCTAGAACGATCCGCGGTTGCTTGATTTACACCAGGACTTTTGCAATCGAATCTATCGCTTGGGTTGGCCTGGGCCCAATAGGGAATCCGATCACGACCTGAGTT
Organism: Hadarchaeota archaeon (SeqCode); assembly: GCA_964501125.1. GTDB lineage: Archaea > Hadarchaeota > Hadarchaeia > Hadarchaeales > CAZCRN01 > CAZCRN01. Next base: position 2,890 of record CAZCRN010000038.1, read on the forward strand.
ATTCCAAGCTTCGCCAACCCTTCGACGTGTGACTTCAGCTCGGCTGGAGTACCGCATACCGCGAACGCATCTATCATCTGATCGGTCACCGCACCGGCTGCTTTGCGAATGTCCCCGACCCGTAGGTATCCACGAATCCGGTCGACATCCACGAGGGGGATTCCGTGTCGCTTGAGCGCAGAGCGCGGGGTTGATGAAGCGACGAATGCCACCACCCGTCGGGCTGCGGCCCGAGCCTTTTTGACGTCCGAATCTACCGAAACCGCCATGTACGCGACGATATCTAGGCCTCTAAGCTTACGACGGGCCGATTTTGCCCCTCTCCTAACGCTCCCAACGCACCCCTTCAGGTCCTCGCGATGTGAAGCATTGATCAGGACGCCATCTGCGATCTCCCCCGCGAGCTCGAGCATCCGTGGCTTGCGTGCCCCTATGTATACCGGTACCTCGCCCGTTGGTTTGACCCGTAGCCTTGCCCCGCGACACGTGAAAACCTCACCCTCGAAATCCACGCGCTTTCCTGCAAGCAGTCCCCGAACGATCTGAACCGTCTCGCGCACGGCCACCACGGGGCGCTTGGGCTCGACCCCTATCGTTGCCAAGAAGGTCGGCTCCCCCGATGAAATCCCGAGAACCGCCCGCCCCCCTGAGATCTCATCGAGCGTCGCGATCGCAGCTGCAGTTGCGGCCGGATGGATCAAGTAAGGGTTCGTGACCCCCGGGCCAAGCCGAACGCGCTCGGTGGCGAGGGCGAGCTGCGCGAGAACCGAATGAACGAAGCGATTGTGATAGTGATCACAAACCCAAATGTAATCGAACCCGGACCGCTCGACCCGGCTAGCGAGGGCAACCAAAGTATCCGAAGGTAAGTAAGGAACTAACTCGATTCCGAACTTCACCCAAACCCCGTGCGATTTAAGCTGGGCACGTTATAAAATGCGTCGGTGATTCGATGCGGCTTCACGCGCTCCGCGGCTTGCCCCTGATAAAACCGGGGGACGATTTGGGTGAGCTGATCGTGCGTGCGGCGCGTGAGCAGGGGATGCATTTAGAAAACGGTGATGTAGTGGTTGTTGCTCAATCGGTGGTTTCGAAGTCTGAGGGTCGAGTGGTGGACTTACGCGAGATAAAACCGAGCCAACGAGCACTGAATCTGGCTAAGCAGCTCGGTAAGGACCCGCGAGAGGTCGAGGTCATCCTGCGGGAAGCGAAGGAAATCGTGCGCCTCAAGCACGTGCTAATAGCGCGGACTGGGCATGGGTTCGTTTGCGCGAACGCCGGCGTCGATCGCTCGAACGTCGACCCCGAGCACGTGACCTTGCTGCCCGTGGACCCAGATGCGAGCGCCGAGCGGATTCAAAACACGATAAAGCGAAACACGGGTGCGGGTGTTGCGGTAATCGTTTCGGATACCCAAGGGCGACCATTCAGGCGCGGAACGATTGGGTTCGCGATTGGTGTGGCTGGGATTGTCCCGCTTCAAGACCTGCGCGGGAGGCGCGACCTCTATGGAAGGGAGTTGCGAGTGACCATCGCGGCGGTTGCGGATGCCTTGGCTGCAGCGGCGGTTTCAGTCATGGGTGAGGCGGGTGAGGGAACCCCTGTAGTCGTGATAAGGGGAGCCGCATACGAGCGCGGTGAGGGGAAGGCCCGAGATCTGATAAGGCCTCCGGAACGTGATCTCTTTCGATAAAACGCGTGCCATTTAAAAATTATATACCTATAGGTATACCTTATTATGATGTTGAGACTCCCCCGAATGATGTGCGGCAGGTGCGGGCACGAATGGATTCCGCGAAGGGAAATGCCACCCAAAGTGTGCCCTAGATGCAAATCCCCCTATTGGAACAAGCCAAAAGTGCGTCCAGCCACTAGAGGGTGGGCCAAAGTAATTGAAAGGGATATCCAGGCTGCTATCGGGCAATCGCACCGATGGCGATACAAAGCCCCGGCGAGCGTCGAGACGCTTGCCGAGCTATCCGGCGCCTTGGTCTCGCTGGGGAAGAAAATGAAGCGAAGGTCAGAAGAACTCGAGAGGAAGCTGGAGAGATGTCTTACAGAAGCGTAGTCCTTAGGGTGACGAAGGTCCTCGAGCGCGCAAAGGTCCCCTATCTTATAACGGGTGCCCTCGCCGTTGCGTGCTACGGCGCCCCGAGGGCGACTGTGGATGTTGACGTGATGGTGCCGCTCGGGGTAAATGCCAGTCCATTCATCTCACGCGCGAGGTCTGCCGGGTTTAAGCTCGGCAAGCCAATCGAGAAACGCATAAAACAAGTTTTCATGGAGGGTGGGATCGTCACGCTCGCTTTTCCTGGCGAGGATTTCAGCGTTGATCTGATAGCACGAGAGGACGTGCCAAACCTCATCGAACGTGCCCGCACTTTCGAGATCTATGGAAAAGGGATGCGAGTGATTTCGCCTGAGGACTTGATCGTCGAGAAGTTACTGGTATGGCGGGGGACGGACCTCACTGATGTGGCCCGAATCATCGTCTCGCAGTGGGAAAAACTCGATTTGGATAATTTGCGAAAGTTTGCGGAGAAAAAGGGCGTCACTAAGCAGCTCGAAAAAATCCTTTCGACCGCTAAGAGGGAAATCAGTAAGCAGAGCGGTTGAGCTGGCTGTGATCCGATGTTTGTCGTGCTCTCTGGTGGCACCGGGACCCCAAAGCTGTTGCAGGGTCTAGCGCGGTTAGTAGAGCCCGAGGAGCTGTGTGTGATTGTAAATACGGGCGAGGACCTCGAGGTTTCGGGTTTGCACATCTCCCCGGACCTCGACACAGTAATGTACACGCTCGCGGGGATCGTGAATGAGCAGACGTGGTATGGGATTCGAGGAGACACCTTTGCCTGTCATGAAATGCTCAAACTCATGGGGGAAACAGAACTTTTGCGCTTGGGTGACCGAGACCGGGCGATCAAGCTTTATCGCACCCTATTGTTGCAGCGCGGTAAGCGACTCTCCGAAATCACGCGCGAGCTGTGCAAGAGGCTTGGGATTCGTGCGCGCGTGCTTCCGATGTCAGATGACCCAGTCGAAACTCGGGTGAACACCGAGGCCGGGGTGCTGAGCTTCCACGAGTTCTGGGTAGTTCGCCGGGCAGCCGATCGAGTGCTCGGGGTGAGTTTCGAGGGTGCTGGCAATGCGAAGCCCGCTCCCGGGGTTTTGGACGCGATCGAAAAGGCCGACTCGATTTTGATCGGGCCCAGCAACCCCGTGACAAGCAT
>CAZCRN010000039.1:0-6041 GCA_964501125.1 Hadarchaeota archaeon (SeqCode)
TCCTCGTGCTGATGACGGGCGGGAAAATCAAAAACCACGAATTCCGAGGAAAATCAATTGTCGGTTGATGGACTCGGGTTTACAACGTGCAAGCCTTATCGTGAGAGATTTTGACAATCCCATGAATTGACAAACTCTACTCGATCTTCTCTTCGCCGCCTTCGATGGTGCGGACCCGAACATCTCGTAACCCAGTTGCCTTGGCTACGCGGCCGAGCTTTAACATCAGCTCGCGCGAGGGTGGATCCAACTTGCGTAGCGCCAGGTCCAGAACGGTTGGTTCGGGCCTAAACTGCTGTAGCGCGTAGAGATCGCAGCCCCCGACCTCTCGGGCGATCTCGCGCACATCGTCCTCGGTTAGCAGCCCAGGGACAAAAGTAGTCCGAATCTCGAGCGTCACCCGGCCGCGACAAGACTTGAACACGCGCCTTAGAGCAGCTATCGCCGACGAAGCATCTAAAATTCCAGCAACGCGAGCGTATTTGGCCGCGTCAAGCGGGGACTTGACATCGAGGGCCACGTGATCGACCAGACCCTCGTCAATCATGCGCTCAACAACCTCCGGAGCCGAGCCATTCGTATCGAGCTTCACGGCTAGTCCCCGCGACTTCGCAAATCGCGCTAGGTGAAGCAGCGGCTCGGGCTGGCAGGTCGGCTCACCGCCACTGAAGACGACACCCGATACTAAATCCCGTGCACGGTCAAGCTCCGCCTCCAGCTCTGGTACGTCGCGTTCGGGGCAATCGGCGGGATTCAACATGTGCGAATTGTAACAGTAGAGACAGCGAAAATTGCAGCCACCTAGGAACACGACAGTTGCCGCATGGCCGACGAAATCTATGGTCGATAGGGGAACCAACCCGCCCAGTCTGACCTTCAAGTTTATCCCAAATTTATTGTATACCGAGCTAAAAATGACTTTGGCCAGCCTCTGCGCCGATAGAAATACGAGTTAATTTGCCCCAAGTCCGCCCAAAACCAAATTACTCTTTTTTTCACTAATTTGTGAAATATTTAAATATTAAGAAACATCAAAAGTGAAAATGATTGGAATGTCGAAAACCCAGAAGGTATACCGAGAACTCCTACTAAGGAGCCTTAACGGAGTGTCCGTAGTAAAACAGCAGGAGTTAGCCAAGTGCTGTGACGTTTCGATAGGTCTTGTAAACAAAGTCGTCAGGAAGGTGGAAGCGGCAAAAGCCGTTGAGGCAACCAAGCGAGGAGTGAGGATCCTATCACCCGCACGCGTGCTGAACTTGTGGGCGACCGAACGTAAACTCTCACCCGACATTTGGCTGTCATTTCGACTGGATCCGCTCAGAGAGGTTGAGGAGAAACTACCGCGGGGGGCGATGCTCACAGCTTTCTCGGCGTGGGCTTCATTCGTGGGCAGGAGACCGGCTGAATACCACAGCTTGTATTTTTACGTGCACAACCGTGACCGAGAAGAATTCGAACGGTGGATTGGCTTTCGACGCGGGAAGATCAGAAAGATCAACCCAAACGTATTCGTCATTGGTACCGACGATGAGCACCTCCTCTCGACTTCGAGCAGCGGAAGGGTTTGTGTGCCTCAAATCTATGTCGATATATATTCAATCGGGGGGCCAGAGGCTGCGCCCTATCTCCGCGACATCGTCCGGGCCTACCCAATCCTAAGCTTGTGGTGATCCAATGTGGCGCGATGAACAAATCGAGCGCTCGTGGCGCGTGTTGGACGATCTCCACGGCTTGGTAGATTTCGTCTTGATAGGTGGGTGGGGCGTATATTTTTGGACACGCAAGCTCAAGAGCCGAGACATCGATCTCTACATCGATCAGGAGAACTTCTACAAGCTTCAAGCCAAGGCGATCGAGCGAGGGTTTACGCTAAAGCGCAACCCAAGGCTTAAGAAGTTTGAAATGCTGATAGGCGGTGTCGAGACCGATATTTACACCCCTTTTCTCTGCAACCTCGTCGTGCCTTCTGAGGATGTTTTTAAGAAGCGCTTGTTTTCAGTCGTGGAGGGGTTTAAGGTCGCCTTACCCGAAGTCCTGCTCCTGTTGAAAGCCCAAGCCGCGCGTGAGCGATGGCACGCCGAGAAGGGGATGAAGGATAGGGCAGATCTTATCTCGCTCCTCGCTTTCGCCGATTTGAAGTTCGACTATCTGAAGGGGCTGCTGGAGAAATACGATGCGAATGGATCGCTAATCGACGCAATCAAAAAATCCCTTAGAGAGAGCAGGGTTGAATACAAATTCCTTGGCCTGACTTACGAGAAGGATGGGGTGAAACTAAGAAAGCTACTGGATGAAAAACTCAAATGACCTCCTCGCGCTGAAAACCGAAATTGAAGCGCTGGCAAAGGCGAAAATTGGTGACCACGAAATCTCCCAAGTCCCCGTCCCCGGCATCGGTATACTCCGCAATATCGCCATCCTCAAAGCTTTCGTAGAAGACGAAGGTCGCCTCCCCGTTCTCAGCGGTCTCGGCCCCCGGATTTCCGTAATACATATAGATCAGCTTGTTTTCGTTGGCAGGGATCGAGGGGATTCTGACCCAAACCTCAACATTCTCCCCAGGGTTTACCTCGCCGGTCCAGTAGGGGAGCAGAGTAACCCCGTCGTTGTCCGTGAATCTCAGGTCGTCGAAGTCGGCCTGCATGTCAGGGTCGTAAGTTACCACAAGAGGGACCTGATAATTCTCGAGCAGGGTGCCCACGTTCTCTATGGTTATCGGCCTCCGGTAGGGCCAGTTTTCGTTGAACCAGCCCCCATCGGCCACCCCGAGCGTGAGTTTTCCGTCCGGGGGCTCGCGCACGTTCTCCCCCCGATAATACCCACCGTAACCCGGATGCCACTTCCCGGACTCGATGGCTGGGGTCGTTGGGCCTTCCGACCAGTCCGTCTGGGTCCACCTGTCCACGCTCAGGATGAAAAATCGGCTCGCGGCTTCACCACGGTGGCCGTCCGCGTCCGTGACCACCACGTGCGCGTAGTAGAGACCCTCACCGTGCTCCCGCAGGAGACCGCTCACGTCGAAATCGCTCACTTCCCAAACCCCGCCGCCCACGTGCGAGAGGTTGCCCGTGTAGCCCGTGTCGATGTCGGAAACCGCGTTGTCGGGGAAGTGGGAGTTGGGGTGGTTCGAATTGTCTTTGAAAATGGTGAAGGTCGCGGCACCAGAAGTGACTGGGCCGTGGTTTTCACATATCGCGTAGGCCCTGAGATCCAATCTGTGGGTCGTCCGGTGATATGCGATATCCGGGCTCACCTGCACGACGTTCTCGCCGTTGATGTCTATGGTGAGGGTGTAATTGAAAGGTGCATTCATACTGTGAGCATGGACTACCGCCCACCACAAGCCCGCGTTCTCAGGAGATGCCACAGAAACGGATACGGGTCCACCGTCCTGCTCCGTCTCATCGTAATTGTCGGCTCCGCGGCCAATCGGGTCGACGAGATAAATGTCAAGATCGTTTGGGGTGGCTGCTCCGCTCGCTGGCCAGTCCAACGTTACCGTGATGTTATCAACGTTGGTAGATGGAACGTAGATGGGTACCCAGTGCCAATCGCCCGCGTGTATATTTGTTTCCCAGTTGTCCACGAGGTTGGTGTGGATGTATGTGAGCCTGCCCGTGGCCTGCGACGCGAGCGCGGGGACCGTAACGGCAACCGGCACTCGGATGATGTTCTCACCATCGCTCAACTCGATGCACGCCGCGTAGACTCCGGGGTACTGGTTTGCGTAAACCGCCAGCCTCACGGGCAAATCGACCGAGCTCCCGGCCGGAACGACTGGGTTGCCCGCTTCGAAAGTGACCATGAATGGCCTGTCCGTGTTGTCCATGTCGGCGAAGTTATCGAAGCTGAAAGTGAGCGCCACATCCTGCGCCCGGTAATTGAAAATAGTTAGAGTCGTCGAAGTGCTCCCTCCGGGGGTTACCGTGGTGCTCCAAGTTGGTGAAAGCGCCGCCTCCCAGCCGACGATGTTGTCAGCCGGGCCGGGGGGTCCGAACAACTCCTGATCGCCGGTGGTCGGATCGCGGAAATCGTACCACTGGAGAACCCCGGCGTAAATCTCGTTGAACACCGCGTTCTCGGCGTTGAGTGCCCCGGCACCCTGCGTGAAGGGGTGGTTGTCCATACGGCGTGCGGAGTTCACCAGCGCCATCCTGATTTCCCACGGGCCCCAAGTCGGATACTTCTCCTTGAGCAAGGCCGCGGCGCCAGCGACGTGCGGGGCGGAATAGCTCGTCCCGGATCTACTCTGAATGGAGCCATCGTGTTCTTGTACGGTTATCGCGACTCCGGGGGCGACGATTTCTGGCTTGAAGACACCATAAGCCCCTGGCCCCCTGCTTGTCCGAGCTACGAAAGTGTCATCACCCCAAGCCTCGGTGCCCGCATCGTAGTACATGCCAACCGCAATCGCCGCCTCACCGCGTGGGCCATCGCACAGGGATGATGTACCCGGCCCCTCATTCCCGGCCGCAAGGGTCACGACCATGCCCAGATAAACGGCTTTTTCCATGATTTTGTCATACGGGTAGGTTTCAGTCGGTGGCGAGCCGCGCTGTGCGTACCAACCATACGAAACCGTTAGAATGTGGACGTTCTCCTCCGCCGCGAACTGAACGATGTTTATCAAATGCGAGGCGAGCGGGGGTGAACCGAATACGAGATCGTAAAGATATGCCCCCGGTGCAACCCCCTGTGGGTCGGATCCTGCCCGGCGATGACCGTGGCAATCATGGTTTCGTGGTCGACTGCGAATGCGTCGCCGGTTGTCACCGTATTGGCAGCCCCATCGAACTCCTTGACCACAACGCTCTGCCCATCCCTTTGAAGCCACGTAATGTCTTCCTTAATTCCATAGCCCACCACACCAATTTTGACCCCTTCGCCCGTGTAGCCCTCGGGCGTCGCAATGTGCACGTGGTGAGCTCTGACGTTCCGAGAACTGGCGAAGTCCTTTGGCTCGAGCGGAATCGGCTGGTCCCAATAGATGTAGCTCACGAAGGATTGTTTCGCCAGCGGCTTGATCAACCGCGCGGGGACCTCTGCCGCGACGGCGTTGTAAAGCCAGAAGCGATACCTCACCTCAATCTAATTTGAATTCAAGACCCCTAACAGCTTCTCCTGACGCGGAAGGATGTGCTCTTTAAGATATCGCGCCTTCTCGGATGGGCTCGCATGCCTCAGCCCTGGAGGCAACCAGACTCGGTCACGCAGGTAGATAATCACGAAGAATTTGTCGTTGGGTGAGGCGTTCTCGAGAGCAACCTCGAGCGCCGGGTCTATCCGGGCCTGCCACTCGGCCTGAGGTGGGGGTTGTGCTCGACCTTTTTCCTGAGCTTGTAGAGCCGTGGTGCCCTGTCCGCTGATCACCGCCGCCAGTGGGCTGGCCAAGAGTAGCCCGAGCATCACCAGCACGGTCAGCGTCGCCCCGGCCCGCTCGTTTATCTCGAACCCTCTACCCATCTCGCTCACCTTTTGGGGTTGCGCCCCGCTCTTCCCACACGACGACGCGATCGAGCTCCTCGAGGGAGACCCACGGCTTCAGCTTGAACGGCCACATCTCACTCATCCCCCAGCCCAAACCACTCGGCCGTGAACGAGTAGAGCCTTCGCGGGCGGCTCGGCCTGATGCCGCGTAGCTCCATCACGCCTCGGAGTTCAGCTCGGCGGACCCCCAGCGTCCCGTTGTACCCGGCCACGGAATCGCGGCGAATGTAGAATCGGATAAGGGCCCCTCTCGGACTCGGGTAAGCGGTAGCGCACGCGAGCGCCTTAACCACCAAGCCCGCAGGCCAGCTACGCCTCTGCACGTTCACCACCTCTGAGCTTGAGCGCGTGCACGGGTCTGCAGTAAGGCCCAGGCTGTGTGCACTCCTCAAAACGCGAGCAATAGAGCAGGCCGCCGTTAAGCTCGCGGCGCTTCTGGCATGGTAATCGGGGAGCCGAAGTCCGCGCTAGTCGACCGCGGTGGCCAATTCCTATGACGCCAGTACTCCCGCACCTATGATGATTTTCCGCTGCTCGCTCCAACTCTGCTTTTC
>CAZCRN010000040.1:0-5943 GCA_964501125.1 Hadarchaeota archaeon (SeqCode)
TCGAACACACCACGCTCGGACGCCTGATAGAAGTGGAGGTTGATATGCTCATACTAACGATTGGGGTTGAGCCACCGAAGGGCTTGGCCGAGCTCCGAACCATGCTCCACATCCCGGCGGGGCCCGATGGCTTTCTGCTGGCGAGCCACCCGAAGCTCAAGCCAGTCGAAACCTACATCGACGGGATTTACATCTGCGGTGCCGCCCAAGCCCCAAAGGACATTCATACGACTGTGGGGCAAGCTAGGGGGGCCGCTGCAGTTGCGGCAGGCCCGATGGCCCTCAAAGAAGTGATAATAGAATCTTTGACCTCGAGGGTGCTCAAGGAGATTTGCACGGGGTGCGCCATTTGTGTGAAATACTGCCCGTTCGGAGCCATAAAAGTGAAGGAACTCCGTAAACCCGCGGAGGTGCTAGAAGCGGCTTGCAAGGGTTGCGGCACTTGCAGCGCGGAATGTCCCGTGAACGCGATCTCCATGCGACATTTCAACGACGAGCAAATCCTGGCCCAAGTTAGAGCCGCCCCCGAAACGAACCCCGAGTCGAAGATCCTCGCATTCCTTTGCAATTGGTGCGCTTACGCGGGTGCGGATTTGGCCGGCGTGAGCAGGATCACGTACCCAGCGAGCGGGAGGGTGATAAGGGTGATGTGCACGGGCAGGGTTGATACGGATTTCATCCTCGAGGCTTTCAAGATGGGGGCAAACCAAGTGTTGGTTGCCGGCTGTCATCCGGGCGATTGCCATTACGTTTCTGGAAACTTGAATGCGGAGAAAAGAATAGAGAAATTCAGGAAAAAATTGGAGAGGTTAGGGATAGACCCCGACCGTTTGAGGTTGGAGTGGGTTTCCGCCGGTGAGGGAAATAAATTCGCTCAAATAATGCGGGAGATGACGGAGAAAATCCCAAAATACCGCGAGGAAGCCTTGAAGTTTGCGAATCGTTGAATCCCGATTAAATTTTTCCTTCCAACGCTTCCCTGAATAACTTTTTGACCGCGGCGATCCTTGCCCTCTGGGCGAGCGCGTCTTTGGTCATGAGCTCCAAAGCCTCTTCGGGGCACCACTCAACGCATTTCGGTTCGCCCTCGCATAGGTCGCAGATTATGACCACTTTCTTCTCCGGGTGTATGGTTATGGTGCCGAACTCGCAGGCCTCGATGCACCAGCCGCAGCCATCGCACTTGTCCTCATCGATCAGGATAACACCGTTCTCCTCCGATTGTTTGAGGGCTTCACGGGGGCATGCCCTCACGCACGCCGCATCTTCGCAAAGCCTACAAGTCATGGACATGTTGATGACGGGGTAAAGCCGCACCGATCTTATCCGGGCTTTCAAGGGGTTGAACACCTTTTCCTTCTCGAGCGAACATACATACTCGCATATCCCACAGCTAACACATTTCTCAGGATCCGCGGCGACGAACTCGTATTCGCGCTTAATTTTCTCCGCCATTTTGGCCCCCTCGTGCTCTCACGATTTCGATCGCGTCACCCATGCCCAACTCTCTGAGCTTTCCCTCTGTTGGGATACCTTCTTTCGTCCAGCCACGCGCTTCGTAGTAATCATCCAGCGGCAAATCTAGCTCCTCTTGGGTGATCACGCTCCCCTTCGCGATGCCTTCCGGTATTGGGGTTGACATGACCTTGGGAGGCAAGTGATCGTCTTTCCTCGTGAACCCTTCCCGAACGTTGAACACCCTGGCGAGGTTATTTATTCTCTCACCCGCGGATCTGAGTTCTTCGGGTGACATCTCGACCCCGGTAACCAACGTGTAAAGTTTTGCCAAATCGCCGAACCCACCAGACCCCTCGTAAATGCCTCTAGAAAATTTGCAAACGATTAACGAGTCTATGATCGTGTACAAGTCCTCTATTTCCATGACCATCTTACCCCTGCCTTTCTCGACCACGAAGCGGTTCACCTTTTCTTTTATATCCAAAGCATAAGCCCCATGGCGGTTGTGGTCGGCCCCACGAAACGAGACGGCGTATCCCAGGGCGGCGGTTTTCAAGCACCTGATGTCGTAACCCGTCATCTCCAAGCCCTTGATATGATTGGCTAGCTTTTCAGCCCCCTTGCCTATCTTCTCCGCGGCTCGTTTGACACCCTCCGCCAACGTTTCACCCAGCCCCTCCTTAAGCCCTATCTTTCTGACCATCTCCAACATAGCCTCGTGGTTGCCGAACCGAAGGTCTAACCCATCGGTGTCCTTGTCGGTGAGAATCCCATTTTCATAACAATCCATGGCAAAGCCGATGATGTTGCCCGTGGATATCGCGTCGATTCCGTAGAAGTTGCACAGTTCTATCGCCTTTAGAATGGCATCTAGGCGATCAACACCGCAGTGGGGGCCAAAGGACCAAATTGGTTCGTACTCAGCTCGGACCGTGGTGCCTTTGTACGGGCCCTCCGGAACGACCGCGATGTGCTCGCAACGCATGGGGCAAGACGAGCAAGCGTTGATCTTCGCAACGAATCTCTCGTTCAAATGTTCGCCGCTCACCCTCTCGGCTCCATCGAATGAACCCGCGCTGAAGTTTCTCGTCGGCAAGCATCCTAAAGCGTTGTGAACGAGGGTGTTTTCCGGTGTCCCCAGGGTTCTGTATTTTTTGGTAGCCGGACCCTTGGCTCTTTCATGGAGTTTCTTGCAGAGCTCCAAGAGCCCATCCGAATCCGCGACCTCAACATCTTTGCTGCCACGCAGCGCAATCGCTTTGAGCCGCTTCGAACCCATCACGGCACCCATGCCAGCCCTTCCCGCTGCCCTAGTTCGATCATTCATTATGCTAGCAACTCTCACCAATTTCTCACCTGCGGGCCCTATGGCCGCCACACGGATGTACTGGTCCCTCAATTCTTCCTTTATCGCTTCTTCGGTCTCGGCCGGTGACTTTCCCCAAAGGTGCTGCGCGTCCACGAATTGCACGGAATCGTCATCGATCCACAAGTACGTCGGTTTTTGGCACTTACCCTTAAAGACAATCGCATCGTAGCCCGCCTGCTTCAAATCTGCGGCGAAGAAGCCGCGCGCCTTGGATTCTCCGATCCCGTTGGTTAGGGGAGATTTCGTCGCAAACGCATGACCGTTCCCACCTGTTGGCGCTATCGTGCCGCTCAGCGGACCCGTGGCCAGTACCAAGGTATTTTCAGGACCCAAAGGATTGATCCCGGGCTCCGTGTGATCAAGGATAAGCTTTATGGCGAGCCCGATGCCCCCGATGTACTTCTTCGCCAAATCCTCTCGCAAGGGCTCAATCTTGAGGTCCTTGGTAGACAAATTCACGTGCAATATCCGCCCGGCGTAGCCGAACAAAGTCTTCAACCCCCTAACCCCGTTCCATTTCCCAGATTTTTAGCCTCCGCTTATCGCGGGCATTAGTACGACCACGTCGTCGGGATTGATTTTCGTTTGAACGCCCTGAAGTCGGCTTATCAAAACCCCGTTAACCGTGGCCACATAGCCCGTTTGGAGGGTGGCACGAGTCGGTTCGAACACTTCCTTAAATTTCTCACCGTACTTTTCCGCTAACTTCATGAGCAGGTCTAATAACGTTATGGGGTTTCTGATGTCGATCTCCTCCTCTCGTGTAGCTAACCCAACGGCTGCTGAACCCAGATAACGCACTTTAATCCCCATTTTTTGCCCCAAGGAAGCTGGTTAATGCTTCTTGAAAACCTAAAAGAAAGGAGATATATAAGCTAATCCCAAGAACCCATAAAAAGTGGAATCAACGTGCTAAAACTCGACCCGAAATTCAAAGAGGAAATATCGAGGATTCCCGGTGGGGAAGCTATCAAATCCTGCTATCAATGTGGCATCTGCACGGGGGGTTGTCCTCTTTCCCTCGTACTTCGAACCCACAGCCCGAGAAAAATGATCGAGATGGCACTGCTCGGCATGAGGGAGGAAGTGATAAGGAGCGAAGAGATATGGCTTTGCACAACGTGCTACACCTGTTACGAGAGATGCCCCCAGCGCGTTCACTTGACCGATGTGCTGAATGCCATCAGAAACATCGCTTCAAGAGAAGGTTATATCCCCGCAAAAGTAAGGGAGACTATCTCTTTTTTGTTGGAAACCGGTCGCACCGCCGTCGTGATGCCCTTTACCCACAGGATTCGTGAAGAGCTAGGCCTACCGAAACTGCTAGATGTAAACCTGAATGAAATTAAAAAGATAGCCCAAAGAACGGGTATCGAAAAATTCTTGAAAGGGGGAAAGTGAATTTGGAATACGCCTTATTCTTGGGATGTCTGATACCCGTGAGAGTACCAAACATGGAGGCCGCGGCTAGGAAGGTACTGCCAGAGTTTGGTGTTGAACTAAGAGACATGGAAGGTGCGGGGTGCTGTCCGGATCCCATAGGGTTAAAATCGATCGATTTTAAGACTTGGCTTGCCCTCGCCGCCAGAAACCTGTGCATCGCGGAAGAAATGGGCCTTGATATGCTAGTGCTTTGCAGCGGCTGTGCGAGCACTCTGAAAAAAGCGAATTCGATCCTAAAGAAAAACGGGGGACTTCGCTCGGAGGTGAATCAAGTCCTTTCGGATGTGGGAAAGGAGTACAAAGGGGAGATCGAAATCAAACACGTCATGCAAGTCCTGTATTCGGACATAGGTTTAAAGGGGATATCCGATGCCGCGGAAAAGAAGCTGAGATTGAAGATAGCCCCCCACTACGGATGCCACGTTACCAGACCAGCGGACGTCATGGAATTCGGAAGTCCTGAAGCTCCGAAATTCTTAGATCAATTGTTGAGATCGATCGGGGCCGAACCGGTGGATTACGGGGAGAAGTACCTTTGCTGCGGTTTAAACGTCAGGGCCATCGATCATCGGGTCGCCTTAGACGTGATCGACGTGAAGCTCAAAAACATGGTGAGGGCGGGTGCGGAGTGCGTTTCTTTCATCTGCCCATTTTGCTTCATCCAGCTTGACATAGGGCAGTTTGAACTCAAGAGGGAGAAAAAAATCACGTATAACCTTCCAGTGCTGTACTACTTACAACTGCTCGGTTTGGCGATGGAGATGAGACCGGAGGAGCTCGGAATTCGTTTTCACAAAGTGAAAGCGGACTCCCTCCTGGAAAAACTATGAACTGCCGAAAAACGATAGAAAGTGTAAGAAAAGCAAAGGAGCTCTTGGTCCGCCTAAGGACTAAAATTCTAGCGAAGTTCCGCTGATTTTAAGGCAGCTTGTAAACCAAGTCCCCTTCTCTAACTCGCTGGTCGACCTTTAATCCGATTGACTGTCCTGCGCTAGCGCTCTGTACGGCCTTGTGCTCGATCTCCATCGAGCCGACCGTTTGCTCGAATTTTGTCGTGGCTCCCTCTATGGATACACGATCGCCCACCTTGAGCTCATCGCTCAACTCCACTACGGCAACGCTGATCTTCGTGAAGTAGTGGGTCACCTTCCCAACGAGCTTTTTCTCAGGTGGTTTTTCTTCCATTTGGCTCACCTGTTTACACTAGACCCTTCTAATTAAATGCCTTTTCTCGCTCGAATTTTGGGATCGAACCTTAGTAGGTCAGTGTCTTTCGCCCGCCCTTAGGATCCCTAGGCGATAGCCCATGCGGCGACTCAGCTCGGGGCAGGTTCTAGCTATACCGAGCGTTATCCCCCAGCTACCGAAGATTGCGGCGGTGATCGCGCCCCCAACGAGTAGATCCATCGGCAAAGCCTCTGGCGAGAACAGAAGTAACTCGCCGTATAGAAGGTGATCAACTACTCCGAACACTGCGCCTCCGCAGAGCAGCAGCACGAGCCACCAGCCCGCGGGACCCCTTCGTTGAGCGCCCCAGATGGTCGATGTAATTATCGCCGCTACCAAGGGTATGATATAGCAAACCACTATTCTGCACCTCCATCGTTTTAGTAATCCTGGCTTTGGGACAAAAATAATTTACACCTCCTTCAGTCGAAGGACCTTTCTATCTT
>CAZCRN010000041.1:0-5909 GCA_964501125.1 Hadarchaeota archaeon (SeqCode)
CGGTTTTGGTGATAGCCGCAAATGAGCCTTGTCCCCAGCCCCAGACCCGCGAGCACCTCATGGTACTCGATATAATCGGTGTGCGCAATGTGGTGGTTGTCCAAAATAAAATTGAGTTAGTGTCGCGCGAGAAAGTGCTCAAGAATTGTGAGCAAATTAGGGAGTTTTTAAGGGGGACGTGCGCTGCGGATGCACCAATAATCCCGGTGTCAGCGATACATAAGATAAACCTCGATGTGCTGATCGAGGCGCTGGAAGAACGCATCCCAACGCCGAAACATGATTTGACAAGACCTCCGCGCATGTACGTTGCACGCTCATTCGATGTTAATCGTCCGGGAACCAAGCCCGAGGATTTGCTTGGCGGGGTAATTGGGGGGTCGCTGCTCCAAGGCAAACTAAGCGTTGGCGATGAGATTGAGATAAGCCCCGGGATACAGGTTACCCGCGGAGGGAAGACCTTCTGGCAGCCGTTGACGTCCAAAATAGTCGGTTTACATGCTGGCGGCGAGTCGATCGATGAGGCCATACCTGGCGGCCTGATCGGCGTTGGAACAAAGCTGGATCCAAGCCTCACAAAAGCGGACCGGCTGATAGGATCGGTCGCTGGTGCACGTGGTACCTTGCCTAGTGTGCTGGAGGCTCTCGAGCTTGAGGTTCATTTGCTGGAGCGCGCGGTGGGGACGGCTGAGGAGCTGGAAGTCAAGCCGCTTGTTACTGGGGAGCCGCTGATGATTAGCGCTGGCACCGCCACAACCGTCGGCACGGTAACGAGTGCAAGTGCCACAAAAGCCAGCGTGATGCTAAAACTGCCAGTTTGTACCGAGAAGGGTGCCAGGGTTGCAATAAGTCGGCGTATTGCTGGAAGGTGGCGATTAATCGGCTATGGGATTATTTTATAGCCCAAGGTGAATAGTTGACTGAGCTACGAGTAATTGCAGATACGAGTTTTCTGATGTTGCCCGGCCTTTTTGGCATCGATATTTCCAGTGAACTCGATAGGGTGCTCGAGCACCGATACAAACTCGTGACCCCAAGGCCAGTGCTCAGGGAACTCAAGCGGTTATCCAAAAGTGGTACCCCTGATGAACGCTCGGCCGCTCGTTTGGGGCTAACCCCGTTAATGTCGGGGAAAATCATCGATGTAAAGGGACCTGCGGATGCCGCGATTTTGAAGTTGGCAAGCAAGGGCAATTGTGCGGTCGGAACCACGGATGCTGCCTTGCGAAAGGAGCTCCGCCGCCGTAGAGTTCCCGTAATATATTTACGGCAAAAGTCTCACCTTGCAATAGACGGCCGAATTGGGTGAGCAAAAATTTGTGAATTTCTATTTGGTCGATAGGATGATCCAGATTGAACCCATAACGCTGGTGCCCGTAGCGGGTATTTTAGCTCTGCTATTTGCAGGCATTTTGACTTTTAGGATCATGCGGCAGCCAGCCGGGACCCCGCGGATGAAGGAGTTATCGGACACGATTTACAGGGGTGCGATGACATTTTTGAACAAAGAGTACCGAACGATGATCGTTTTTGTTATCGTGGTGGCAGCAATTTTGGCGTTGGCACTAGATCCCAGGACAGCATCTGCCTTCGTGTTTGGAGCATTTTGTTCCGCATTAGCTGGAAACATAGGAATGAGGGTCGCTACCAAATCGAATGCTCGGACCGCAGAAGCCGCTAGGAAAAGCATCGGAAAGGGATTAGGAGTTGGGTTTTCGAGCGGCGCTGTTATGGGGATGTGTGTTGTTGGACTCGGCCTATTGGGTATAAGCGTTTTCTATTTTACGATCGCAGATCCCCAGATCTTGGTCAAGGTGATCCCGGGGTTTGGATTCGGTGCCAGCTCGATAGCCCTCTTCGCCCGTGTTGGAGGGGGGATATACACTAAATCTGCTGACATGGGTGCCGATTTGGTCGGAAAGGTCGAGAAACGGATACCGGAGGACGACCCCAGAAATCCCGCAGTAATAGCCGATAACGTCGGCGACAACGTCGGCGATGTGGCGGGAATGGGCGCCGATTTATTCGAATCTTATGTTGGATCGATCGTCGCTGCAATGATGATAGGGGTTTATATTCCTGGGATAGCTGGACGCGTTGTGCTTCCGCTTATGCTGGCGGCGGCAGGTATCCTTTGTTCAATCGTGGCAACATTTTTCGTGCGGGTGGGCAAGGGCGCAGAAATAGGAACCCTGCATTCAGCGCTCAATAAAGGAGTATTTGGAAGCGCGATCCTGATGGCCATAGCAGCATATTTCCTGGTAGAGCATGTGTTGGGTGTCATTGGAGTCTTTTATGCGATGCTCGCCGGCCTGATAGCTGGAATTGCAATTGGTTTATCTGCCGAGTACTTCACCGAAGATAGGTTTTCACCCGTGAAATCGATCGCTGCATCATCTCGAACTGGCCCCGCAACAAATATCATCGGTGGATTCTCGGTTGGAATGGTGAGTACAATAATTCCGATAGCTGCGATATGCGCAGCGACCGGATTGGCATACCATTTCGCTGGGCTTTACGGGATAGCGATTGCCGCGGTTGGGATGCTCAGTACTCTGGGGATAACGCTTGCCACCGATACTTATGGACCAGTCGCCGACAACGCCGCAGGAATCGCCCAGATGGCAGGCATGGGGCGAAGGGTTAGGGTTCGAGCTGAAAAACTAGATGCAGTTGGAAACACGACAGCCGCCATTGGCAAGGGATTTGCAATAGGTTCGGCCGCACTGACGGCACTTGCACTTTTCGCAGCGTATATTTGGGCGGTGAGTCCTCCGGGGGGTCTCCTCGTGCTCAACATCACGGATCCGATAGTTATTATGGGACTTTTCATCGGGGGTATGTTACCTTTCGTGTTCTGCGCGCTCACGATGAGGGCAGTTGGAAAGGGTGCATCCCTGATCGTAAATGAAGTGCGCAGGCAGTTCAGACAGATCCCTGGGATTATGAGATGGAAAGCTAAGCCGGACTACAATAGGTGCATTGGAATCAGCACGGAAGCAGCACTGAGGAATATGGCGCTTCCTGCCGCATTAGCCATCGTGACACCAGTTATGGTGGGCCTGATCCTAGGGCCAGAGGCGTTAGGTGGCCTGCTGCTCGGAGCAATAGTCACTGGCCTCCTGCTTGCAATCACCTTGGCTAACGCGGGCGGTGCATGGGATAATGCGAAAAAATACATCGAGGCCGGACGTTTTGGGGGCAAAGGCAGCGAGGCACATGCAGCAGCAGTGATAGGCGATACGGTGGGGGATCCATTCAAGGATACTTCAGGGCCGTCCTTGAACATTTTAATAAAGCTCATGTCCATGGCAGCGCTGCTCTTCGCTCCGCTGATAAAATATGCCCCATTGCTCGGGTGAGATTAGGAGGACGGTAAAATGGCCAACCTCTGGAAAGATGTAAAATTGGATCCGAAGGCCCCACAAATTGTTGATGCCGTGGTAGAAATCCCGAAACTCAGCCGCAACAAGTACGAGTACGACAAAGAAAGCGAAGTCTTCAGACTCGATCGAGTGCTTCATTCGCCTCTGCACTACCCGGTCGATTATGGCTTTATCCCACAAACTTATGAGGAAGACGGCGATCCCGTGGACATAATGATTTTTGGGGATGAACCATCCTATCAGGCCAGCGTGCTCAAAGTGCGTCCAATCGGTCTTCTGCGCATGTTGGATGAGGGGAGGCCCGATGACAAGATCCTGGCCGTGCCGATAGGAAACCCGCGCTTCAAAGAGGTACGCGAGCTAAGGGATTTGCCAGCCCACCTCTTGAAAGAACTCGAGCACTTCTTTGGCGTCTATAAAGAGTTAGAGGGTAAGGAGACCAAGGTACTGAAGTGGCGGGGGGGGGGCCGCCGCCCGCAAGGCGATAGCCCACGCAATGGAGCTCTACCAAGAGAAGTTTGGGGGCGAATAAATGTACAAAATTGTGACCGTTCGTGACACGGTCCGCGTTCCACCTGATAGATTTGCGGAGCCGCTAGATGAAGTGGTCGTGGATGTCTTACGTAAGACATACGAAGGCTTGACCGATCGCGATTTGGGCACGATCCTAGCGATCACCGAGGTCAGCGAAATCGGCACCGGCCGGATCATCATGGGCGACGGGGCCAGCTATCACGATGTCACCTTCGATGCCTTAGTTTACAAACCCGAGCTTCACGAGGTCGTGCTGGGTGAGGTCGTCGAGATAGTTGACTTCGGGGCGTTCGTCAGGCTCGGCCCCGTCGATGGTCTAGTGCACGTTTCTCAGGTGACCGATGATTACATAGGCTACGATCGGAAGAAGGGCGTGCTATACGGCAAGGAGACCAAGCGTGCGCTGAAGGAAGGCGACAAAGTTCGTGCACGCATCGTGAGCGTGAGCGCGAGAAAGGGAGCCCGCGCCGGCAAAATAGGGCTAACCATGCGGCAACCCGGGCTAGGCAAACTCGAGTGGATCGAGGAGGAGCGGAAGGGGGCGAAGGGTTGACCGAAAAGGCCTGCCGGAACTGCCATATGATAGTCAAAGGTGACACTTGCCCTACTTGCAAGACATCCACGCTTTCGGATGACTGGTCGGGCTACGTTATAATTTTGGACCCAGAAAACTCGACGATCGCTAAACGGTTGAACATAAGCGTTCCCGGCCGGTATGCCCTGAGGGTTCGTTAGTGTTGAGGCTGCCAGCCGATGTTCGCCCGCTGCTGAAGCGCCCACTTGGCGAGCTCCTGGGGACGACAGCAGCCGCGGCCGAGCGCATCCGCCAACTGCACCCAGTCAGGTTAATCGCGATTGGCGATGTCGCAACTGCCGAGTTATTGAAGGCTGGGGTCAAGCCCGATATAGCAGTCATAGATTTTTTGGTCATGCGATCGTTCGTCAGCGATGACATTAAAAAAACAATAGATAGCTACAACGTTCGCATCGTTCGAGTTGGGAATCCACCAGGCACCGTAACGCCAGAGTTGCATCGGGCGCTCGAAACGGCAAGACCACCCGTGAAAATAGTCGTTCGAGGGGAGGAGAACCTCGCAACCCTGCCAGCTGTGCTCACTGCGCCCATTGGATCCGTGATCGTGTATGGGCAACCAAATGAGGGAATGGTCCTAATAGAGGTTACCGAGCAAAAGAAGCGGGAATTTCAGGGGCTACTCGAGAAGTTTGAGCGGGCCGAGTGATCTAATGGGAAAAATTCAACGTTTGTTTCCATTCGCATTTTTTGTGCTTTTGTGGTTATGCGTGGTCAATGTCGCATCGGCGGGGGGCGCCCAGGGGGAACCCGAGGAAGTCCGCCCTTGGTGGATGGATAGCATTTCCCTGACTGTGAGCATGATGGCAATCGTTTACATTTCGTATGCGGTGATCGATTTAGGAGTAAAGCACCGTGCTTTTGGGGTCGTGAACCTCCTCGCCGCAATGTTCATCGTCCTTGGAATGGGAATGGTGGAGTTCGATAGGGGAAACCCCCTCTTCTGGCTTGCGGCTTTGGTTGGCATCCTATTGATTGCAGTTGTAGTGAATCTCGTGATCGCGACTTGGTTTGCCGGAAAGTTAGCCCGGCGCTAGCGCAGCACTTGCACGCCAAAGTTTTATTGTGCAGCGGTTCAGAGGATAGCGGAGGGCAATGATGAAAGTCGAAATAGTTGAGAAAATCGAAAATCCATTGCTTCGAAGGATAGAAATCAAATTCAAAGTAGATCACGCGGGCGGACCGACACCAAAGCGCATCGATGTATGTGAGCAGCTAGCAACTCAGCTTGGGGTACCAAAGGAGCTGGTAGTGATAGAGAAGTTAGCTAGCATGCACGGCACCCAGGTTGCATCGGGCATAGCCCGCACCTATAGTTCGCGCGAACAACTCGAGGAACTCGAGCCAAAATATCTGCTCGAGCGAGGGCTACCCAAAGCCAAACCTGAGGAAAAACC
>CAZCRN010000042.1:0-5852 GCA_964501125.1 Hadarchaeota archaeon (SeqCode)
GCTGGGAATCCTATCAATTTCTGCGCATGCGACAGCGATCTGAATGGTGCCCGAGCCCTGAGATCCAAAATCCGCTTAGCGGTTCTGGGCCCTATGCCTGGGGCGAGCAGCAGCTCCCTCATCGAAGCCGTGTTTAAATCGATCGGGAAAAGCTCCGGGTGGGTTCGGGCTAGTATTAGCTTTGGGTCCACGTCACGTAGGAAACCACGGTCATCGAGGGCTGGTTCGAAGTCGGAAGGTTTGAACCCATAATCGCGTATCAAGAATGAAACTTGGTACAACCTATACTCTCGGTAGCTAGGACACGGCTCACGATCTTCCAGCGGTGTCCGACTGATCGGCCGAAATCCGCTATAGTAAACTCGACGGAGCCCCAGCTCGGTGTAGAGTCGATAGCTCATCTCTATGATTTGGGCATCATTTTCATCCGCGGCTCCGACTACAAACTGCGTGTCCAAGCCAGCCCGCGCAAACCCAGGTCCCACCGATCGTCGATACTTTTCCGCCTCCTCGCGGCACCACTCCATACGACGCCAAACATCAAGCTTTGGGTCTATGCCAACACGGATCTCGGCCAGCGCCCCTGGGTCTGGGTTCTCCACATTTATGCCAACGCGGCCCGCCAGCTGGACGGCTCGCTGCACGAGGTCACGGCTGCACCCGGGCATCAACCTGAGGTGGAGGTAGCCCGTGTAACCTTGTTTGCGTAGCAACTCGGAGGTTCGAATCTCTGCCAAAGTAGCAGTATCAGGATCCTTGGCCACGCTTGAACTCAAAAATACTCCCTCGATTATCCCGCGCCTCCAGAGCTCCATCGCGATGCTCGCGAGCTCGGCTGGCTCGAACTGCTCGCGGTGGGTCCGGCGATCGCATCTGAAAGCGCAATAAGCGCAGTTCTTCGTGCAGTAACTGGAAACGAGGGTCTTCAACAGCGGTACGGTACGGCCCCTGGCGACGGCATGATAGATTGGAACACACCGATCGTACCCTGCACCAAATGACAACAAGCTCAGCCGCTGCCATTTGCCCATGTCAGACCCGCTTAGTTTTCCTCACCGCTCGTTTTATGGATATCTGGGAGAGGTGACCGAAAGTAATCGCGCAACCTATTAAGCCAAACACCAACAATCACGCAGGATTCGAATGAGCTACAAAAACATATTGTTGGATTTCGTCCTCGGGGGCGCCTTAGTTGCTGGGGCCGTCCTTGCAGCAACGCTCGTAGGGGCCGTGTATGGAGGCGTGATAGCCGGGGCACCGATCCGCGCGTGCGCTACGGTAGCGCTGGTGGGAGTACACGAAGGCACGGACTTCGCGACCCAAACTGCGAGGGGGGTCGTATTCGCGATGATCGCAAACGTCTTCTTCGCCTTGGCCCTCTACCTGTGCTTGCCCAAGGTTGGCCTCTGGAAGGCATTCCTGCTGGCGGGTGCGGTTTTCCTAGCCGTCGTCGCTGGGCTGATGAAAACGGGACTCTTGAAGCCTTAAGGAAAATCAAGCGCGGCGGCCCGTGAGGGCGCGAGTCAGACGTCTTATCGTTTCGTTTACTTCCTGTTCCGCAGCAGGAACGTATGGTAAATCAGCCTCACCAGCCACGACCTTTGCTAGCTCGTTTATCGCTACGGATGCCGGGCACTCCGGTTCGTATACCACGATGGGCACACCCTCGCGCTCGGCTTCCAGCACCTTTGGATCCTCCGGGATATCGGCCAAGATCGGCATTGCCCCTAGGGTCTTGCCCATGAAGCCCTCTACCTCAGACGTCGAGAGGTCAGCCGCTTTTCCCGTCCGGTTTACCACCAAGCCCCGGGTCCAAGTGCCAAGGACGTTCGCAAGCCGGATGGTCTTGTAGCAGTCGACCAAGCTCGCATAGGTGGGATTGCAAACGGGTAACATCTCTCGCGCTGCGGCGATCGAAATTATCGTGGCGTCGGCGATCCCCGCTGGAGCGTCGATGAGTAGAAATTCGGTTTGGCGCAAGAGTTCCCCAATCGCCTCCTCAGCTCGCTCGCGCTTTACTTTTGAAAGCGACTCGTGAACATCCTCGAACCGGAAGCCGGTTGGGATGACCTTGATGCCATAATTCTTGTGAACCGCATCCTCAATTTCTGCCTTGCCCATAAGCACGTCGAGGAAACCAACCTCGTATTTAGTGACGCCCACGACAATCGCGAGGTTTGCCATCGCGAGGTCGCCATCGACGATCGTAACATCATGGCCGAGGTTGCCGAGTGCTATGCCAAGATTCGCCGTGACCATGGTTTTGCCGGTGCCGCCCTTGCCCGAAGCTATCGCCATCGACCTCGGTCTTACCTTCAAGTTTCAGCCCCTACTGTCATAGAAGGTTTGCCTTAAAAACATGGCTGGGAATTTAGAACTCAGAGAACGGGCGAGGGTCGCGCGAGCCTTGCATCTGGGTGCTTTTCGAAATATCGCCTAACGGGAGTCAACACTTGGATAAGCGCACTTGCAACTGCTGCTTTGAGATCAGCGGGGTGAAGCTTGCCCGCAGCATATAACTTCCGCAACTCGGCGGCCTCGGTTATCTCCATTGGCCCACCGTACTTCGCAGGGCGCTTAATCTCGAGCTTGCCCGCGCGCGGTAGGACGACGTGCTCAGCGTATTCGATGATTGGGTTGTCCTTCGTAACCTTCGGCGGGCAGAATGCCTTCTCGACCTTCCGTTTGATATCTCTCGGGTCATCATCGATCGCGATGAAATTTCCCTTGCTCGATGACATCTTGATCTCCCCGTCCAAACCGTGCAGCAGCGGCATATGCACGCAAACTGGCTTTCGATAACCAAGCGCTGGTAGCTTATCACGGGCCACCATGTGTACCTTACGCTGATCTAGGCCACCTACCGATACATCAACCTCGAGCCAAGCTATGTCGACCGCCTGCATGAGCGGATAGAGCACCTGGGCGACATCCGGGTTCTCGAGGTGCCGGGCGATCGTAGCCATCGACCTGCGGGCACGGAGCAGCGTGGTGTCCGTCGCCATCCGGAGGACATCGAGGGAGAACTTCGGGTCGAGCTGGAAGTCTGAACCCATCGGAAATTCCGTACGCTTGGGATCGAGCCCGAGGGCGATGAAACAATGCCGGTTATAATCGGCAACGCGTCGGATTTCCTCGAGCGTCCCTTTGTCATTAAGGTAAGCGTGAAGGTCAGCGAGCAAAGCGATAACGCGGGCCCCCAGTTGCTGGAAGTCTGCCAGTTTCCACACGGTTAGCGCGTGGCCGAAGTGGATCTTGCCCGAGGGTTCATATCCGCAATAAACCACGATTTTTTTGCGTTTCAGGAGCTCGCGGAGTTCGGGCTCGGTGACGATTTCAGTCGTGCCGCGGGCTGCGAGCTCGAAGCGTTTAGCTATCATCACACTACCACTCGACAAAACGTGTCAAATAGCTAAAAGGCTTTGCAAATGACTGCTGTGTCGCATGACTAAGGCTTAAATCTTGCATCGTCGATGTATAGTGTACTTGTTTTGGAGGCTGGCCGTCGGTGGGGTGACAGGAGGGCGGTCAGCATGAAGCGAGATTGGAAGAAATACAACCGGGAGCTCGTCAAGCGTGGTGAGCTCTTATTCGATTTGGGATTTCTCGATGGTTGGAAGCGCGAGCTCAGGCAAATGAATCGCGGAAAAGAAGGCGCACGCTTTCGATATCCCGAGAGTTTCGTTGAGTTCTTGGGAGTGTTTCGCTGCTTCACGGGCTTGCCTTTCAGGCAAGAGGAAGGTTTTGTCGAAGCCTTGAGAAAATTTTTACCAAAGCTGAAGAAGCCAGATCACTCCACAATCCATCGACGCGTTTGTAAGTTTGAGCCGAAGCTCAAGCGAACGCTCGAAAAGCTCACCGACATCGTCGTTGCGATTGACGCTTCGGGCGTGAAGGTTACGAATCGGGGCGAGTGGATCCGTGAGCAATGGAACCGAAAGCCAAAGCGGGGCTACCTGAAGATCCACGTTGCGGTCGATACCAAGACGAAACAGATCCTTGCGATCGAGGTTACGGACGAACGAACTGGCGACAACAAGAAGTTCAAGCCGCTCGTCGAGCGGGCTTCGGAGCGAGCGAGTATCAAGGTAGCGCTTGCGGATTCGGCATACGACTCGCGCGATAACTTTGACTTTCTTGAAACTATGGGGATTGAACCTGGCATTAAGATCAAGCGCGGCGCATCCGGCAAAGCGCGAGGCAGTTGGGCGCGGCGGCGCGCCGCGCGTGAATTTTTGAAAGGTGAGGATAAGTGGAAGCGGAGAGTCGGTTATGGCAAGCGGTGGATTGTTGAGAGCGTGTTCTCAAGCTTCAAGCGCACTTTCGGCGAGTTCGTCCGGGCGAAGAGGTTTGAACACATGATTAGAGAAATCATGCTCAAGGCATTCGCCTACAACTTCATGCTTCAGGTGGCGAAAGTGTAAAACCGGAGGTCCGCCCGGACCAAAGAAAAAGTGAACAAAAATTCCTCCCCTCTTATTTTTCAGTTGTGCGACACAGCACACGCCACGAAAAAATTATAAAATTTATTCACTTATAGGTTGTAAGGAGTCTAAGTGAATTTTTTCAATCACTTCATCAGTTGCCTCAATTGGACTCATAGATAGTAATTTATCTAGCATCGGTGTTTCTTTTGCCAATTTCACAAGTGTCGGCACATCATCTTTTCCAAATCCTACGTCCCCAAGTTTTTCTTTAACACCTAAGTTGAATATCCACTGTTCAATTCTCTTTGCTGCGTATTCTGCCTCTCCCGGAACGCCTTTAAGTTCAGGCACAATCGGCTTGTACAACTCTGCCAGAATTTCGGAAACTGCTGGATATACGTACTTCACCACAGCTGGTAGCAAGATCGCAAGGACGTGTCCGTGTGCCAGTTCGGGTTTAATTGCACATACGGGATGGTCTAAGGCATGTGTAATGTGCAACAAACCGTTATCAAATGATATTCCAGCAATAGCTGAAGCGTACAATAGGTAATACCTTGCCTGCAAGTTTTCTGGATTCATTATTACAGCAGGTAAATATCTGGCAATGAGCCTAACAGCTTCAATACCTGTAAGTATTGAGAATGGACTTGCAATTTTTGTTGTAGTCGATTCGTTTACATGATTTAAAGCATCGAGTGCAGTCCATGCGGATTGTTTTAATGCCAAAAATTTCGTGAGTGCTGGGTCATCAATGGTGTACAGCGGATACAAACATTCGTAGGCTATAGCTGGCTTGTAGTTTTTCTCGAGAATAGTTGCAACTGCAAATCTATTAACTTCAGTTCCCGTTCCGTGGGTGGTATTTATCGCTATAATCGGTTTCGCTTTTTTTGGTTCAAACTTTAACTCATAAAGGTCTCTTGCTGTTTTATCCTTATATTCGAGTAGAACTGCTGCACCCTTTGCAGTATCTATGGGGCTACCTCCTCCAATACCTATTACAGCTCCAGCTCCCAGCTCTAACCCCATTTCTTTTGCTTCATCCACAATTTCAACAGTTGGGTTGGGAGTTACCTTGTCGCAAAGTGCGTACTCTATTCCATTCTCTTCCAAAGCTGGCTTTACAACATCCCAAGCGCCAGTAGCCTTGTACGAGGTTTTACCAGTGCAGATAAGAACCTTGTCGATTCCCATATCTTTCAATTCCTTGGCAATGTCATGGAATTTATTTATTGCACCAACACCAAAGAAGTTAGTTGTTTTGCATCTCAGTTCAAAGACTTGGTTTATGGATATTTTCGTCTCCCACACCATCTAATCAACAGTTGTGTTTTAAATTAAATTAATTAAATATTTTTCGGTTTGCCTGGTGTGTTGCATTAATCTTAAATAAACCGACGATTGAGTTATCGTGCACGTTGG
>CAZCRN010000043.1:0-5842 GCA_964501125.1 Hadarchaeota archaeon (SeqCode)
AATTAGTCTTGTCGGGAGAGGGTGAGTCGTGGTAACCGGCATATTCGTGGTCACAGCCGCCCTGAGGAAGCAACTGGAAATAGGGAAGGAGATACTGCAAAGGATCAAAGAACAGCTGAGGAGAATTGAAGACCGTGTCGAGTTCTCTAACCTAATAACGGATGCGACATCTTGCCAAGCCGAGGTCGATAGGCTGAGAACTAGGGTAAATGGCGGCGTTGTCGTAGTCTGCACGGGCGGCACCGATCACATGATAAAAACCGTGGGTGCAACGCTCCATAAACCTGTTCTATTTTTTGCTCATCCACTCTACAACGCGCTTGCTTCCACGAGAGAAGCCCTCGCAGTATTAAGATGGCAAGGAATCGATGTGAGAATGATATATGGCGACATAGGGCAGCTCCGGACTAAGGTAGAACCATTTGTGATGGCGCTCTACGCAGCTGAAAAATTGCAGGGTTCCAGAATAGGGATTATAGGCGAGCCAGAACCTTGGCTATTAACCATTAGAGATTGGCAGCTGATTGAGAAAAAATTAGGCATCAAGATGATTGGAATAGCTTGGAACGAATTATTAGAGGAAGCAAGAAAAGCAAATGGGGCGGAGGTCTCGCGGAAAATCCAAGAAGTAAAAGAAAGATTCGGAAGGATTTCTGAACCAACCGACCAAGACCTCGATAAGGCAATCAGACTTTACATAGCGATGAAAGAGTTGATCAAACGTTACAGCTTGCACGCCATGGCTGTGGAGGCGAGAGATATGATTGATCCCTCGCTGATCGACTGGGGGCCGTATCTGGGCGTTAGTCTCATTAGTGATGAAGGTATACCGGCGGACTACGAGGTCGAACATGACGGTATAATCACGAAGCTAATTATTCATTTGCTCACGGGCAAACCGAGTTTTATGGCAAATATAACAAAGGTGGAAGAATCCAAGAACACAACAGTTCTTTCCCACTGTACCGTTCCTACAAGCATGATAGATACTAGAGCATCCGTGATCAGATCCTATTACGAAACCAACAAGTCCGTAGCCATAAGAGGCAGGTTGCGGGACGGAGCAGTAGTAACTATCGCCAGAATAGGTGGAAAGGAAATGGATCAAATGATGATCGCCTCCGGCAAGATAGTCAACGGCGACGTGGGGAGCGAAGAGCTGTGCAGGACGCAAATAGAGGTTAAAATCGAAGGACGAGCTTGGGGCATCGTCGAAAAAACCCTGGGAAACCACGTGGTTGTAGTTTACGGGAATGTTGGGCCCCATTTGCTAGCTTTCTGCAAGGTAAAAGGAATACAGGCCATATCTGTTTAACTTATCGCATAGCATGCAAACCAAACTAAAGGCTTTCCCTGAACGAACGAACGACTTTCATGTATTCCTTTACCCGCTGAACGTCAACCGGATTTTGCGTGACTCCTTTCTCCTTTACACTTGTTCCAACGATCGCCCCGTCGGCGTACTTTAAGAATTCAGCGATGTTATTTTTGTTCGTTCCGCTACCTACGAGGACGGGACAATCCGGAGCGAGTTCTTTCGCTTTTTTGACCTCTTCTAATCTTGCTGGGAGGCCCGTCATTTTGCCCGTGATGATGATCGCATCCGCCAGATAAAAATCGGTCCAAGTTACATGGGTTTCTAGGTCTATTCCGGGAAACATGACCGCGTGCTTTTTGCAAACATCTGCAAAAATCTTAATGTTCTCCGCCCCCAGATCTTTCCTTAGTCTGAGTAAATCGGCCGCATTGCCGCGGTCGAACTCTCCCGTATCCCAAACCAGCGCTCCCGTATACAAGCAAACCCGAATGAATTTTGCCCCCACGGCCATCGCTATCGATAGGGTCACCCGCCCGCCGTTGTGGATCACGTTGATGCCGATGGGGATGTCCACAGCTTTGACCACCTCTTTAGCAACTACAGTTTGTGCCGCGATCTCTTCGGGAGGGATTTTATTCCCAACATAGTACGGAAGGTCCCACATGTTTTCAACCATTATTCCATCGACCCCACCGTTAACGAGTGCTTCAGCGTCCCTTAGGGCTCTATCGATGATGGTATTCATCCCGTAATCGCCGTACCCCGGTGAGCCCGGGAGCGGCATCAAGTGCACCATTCCGATGATTGGTTTTTTAACCCCGAAAATCTCCTCAAGCGATTTCAAACGCTTACCGTAGAGTTTCTTCGCCCACTCTTCATACATAGGGATTACACATTTTTCTTTTCTTCCGATAATTAATATAGAAATGACAGTTTGGGATCTAACATGAAAATTTCCGTGGTAGCTGTAGGGGACGCGAACGTAGACCTTGTAGCCCCAGTTGCTTTTCTCCCAAGCAAAGGGAAAGAGGTTTGGGCACGCAGGCTCGAGGAACACGCGGGTGGTTCAGCGGCCAACCTATCGGCCGGCGTTGCTCGTTTGGGTTTAAACTCGGGATTTATCGGAAGGGTCGGTGACGATCCATTTGGTCATTTCTTGATCGAGGAATTCAAGAAAGAAGGAGTGGATATCAGCCAGTTACAAGTCGATAAAAAAGTCGGGACCGGGCTCATGTTCATAGCGATAACCGAGGATGGCGAAAGGACGATGTACGGCTTCCGAGGGGCCAATGTCAACCTTTCCGCCAACGAAATCAACATGGATTACATCAGGAGTGCCAGCGTACTTCACGTTTCTGGATACACGCTTCTCGGCGGAACCCAAAGGGAGGTCGCCCTAAAGATCCTTGGGGTGGCCAGGGAAGCAGGGGTTTTCGTGTCCCTCGACGTCGGGACCCTAACCGCGGTGGAAGCCGTTGATCGCGTGCGCCAAATCTTGCAATTTATTGATTTGCTCTTCCTAAATGAGTTTGAAGCCAAGAGGTTAGCGCACACCGAAGATCCCGAGAGCGCAGCGGAAAGCATTTCTGGCTCGGGGACGAAAATCGTTGCGTTGAAGCGGGGCGGTAAGGGCTGTTATGTCTTGAGCGAGAGAGAAAGGATACGCTCTCCAGCCTTTAGCGTGAAAGTTGAAGACACGACGGGGGCTGGCGATGCTTTTGCCGCGGGTTTTCTCGTGGGCGTTGTTGAAGGGTGGGAGCTTAAAGAGATCGCTCGATTCGCCAATGCGGTCGGGGCCCTCTCGGTGACCAAAGTTGGAGCCAGATCGGCTTTGCCCACGAGGCAAGAAGTCGAAGAGTTCCTTGGTAAAAGGGGATGAAAAATGTCGAGTGTCATTGAAAGTTTATTCGAGGTAAAAAAACCGATCATCGGAATGGTTCACCTTTTGCCATTGCCCGGTTCGCCTCGTTTCAAGGATGGGGATTTGGTCCCCATCGTGGAGCGAGCAGTTCAAGATACCAAGGCTTTAGAAGCGGGGGGTGTCGATGGGTTAATCGTCGAAAATTTCAGAGATGCTCCCTATTTCAAAACCAACGTGCCACCCGAAACGATCTCCGCGATGGCGGCGATAGTCAAAAGTGTAGTCAACCAAGTCAAAATTCCCGTTGGTGTTAACGTCCTCAGGAATGACGCAAAAGCCGCCCTGGCCATAGCATATGCCACAGGCGGGAAATTCATACGGGTAAACGTATTCACCGACGCCGTCGTGACTGACCAAGGCATCATCGAGGCCTGCGCACCTAGGCTACTTCGATACCGCCACCGCTTGGGGGCATGGGAGATCAAAGTTTTTGCGGATGTCCACGTGAAGCACGCAGCCCCATTGGTATCGCGCCCAATAGAGGAAGTGGCGAAGGATTCCGTGCGGAGGGGGATGGCCGACGCGTTGATAGTCACGGGACCCCGGACTGGAGCCTTGGTCGAGCTCGAAGAGCTCCTCAAAGTCAAAAAGGCTGTTCCGGATACACCGGTTCTCGCTGGTAGCGGCGTCGATAAGACGAATGTGCTAAGAGTATTAGAGCGATGCGATGGGGCGATCGTTGGGACGAGTTTAAAGGTCGAAGGGATAACGACAAATCCCGTGGATCAGCGACGAGTAACGGAGTTCATGGAGCTCGTACGTGGGATTCGATGACTACCTCCTTGTTAAATGATTCCGATGCTTAGGGAATCGCCGCCCATACCTTAAAATCAATATGATCATTGTTAAGCACAAGCTACAAGTCACAACACTAGACAAAATGAGAGCAATCCCGTGGATTAAGACCCCATAAATAATCCAAATGAAAGCGCCTGTGAACAATATTATCCAGAAAGGTAAGGATAGATCCCTGACCTGCTTCGTCTTGGCCGTTTTCATTATCTGCGGGAGCGAGGCCATATTTACCAAACAGGCGGCAACAACCCCGAGTATCTCGATTTCAATCGCACTCATAGGGTTTGCCACCCTTGTATTGCAACATGAAGTTACGGCTCCGAAGAAACTCCTCAAGTTCCCTTAAGGTTAAAAAGGCGCTAAGCTATATAACTTTGGACGGTCCATGAGGAACCCCTTGAAAAAACTTCGATTTCTAAGGAGCAAAAAACCAAAGCTTATTGCTCTCCGAAAACCAAAACCAGGGGAAACCCTCCTGCGGGCTGTGGGTATCGTTAAAGGGTTCCCGGGTATCTGGGAGCACCTCATCCTCGACCATGTAAACTTCGATGTCCGGGCTGGCGAGGTTCACGCAATGCTCGGGGAAAATGGAGCTGGAAAAACTGTCTTGGCGAACGTTCTCTCCGGGTTTTACAGCGCGACCGGGGGGCGGATATACGTAAGGGGAAAGCTCGTCTCGATAAAATCCCCGAGCGATGCCCTGAAGCTCGGGATAGGGATGATCCACCAGGAATTCACTTTAGCCCTTCCGCTGACTGTGGCCGAGAACGTTGCACTGGGCCTTTCGAGATCCAACTTCTCCTTCCCCCTTCGCGAGGTCGAGGAGAAACTCAAGGAACTGTCGGAGAGGTATGGTCTAAAAGTAGACCCGAAAGCCAAAATAGAGGAACTCTCGGCCGGGGAACAGCAGCGGGTTGAGATACTCAAAGTCCTTTACCACGAGCCCCAAGTGCTCATCTTGGACGAACCGACCTCGGTGTTGACCGAGGAGGAAGCGAAGAGCCTTTTCAAAATCTTGCGACGCATGGCCAAGGAAGGACGCGGAATCGTATTCATCACCCACAAGTTCGATGAGGTTTTCGAAGTGAGCGATCGGGTGACCGTGCTCAGATTGGGCAAACTGGTGGGAACAAGGAAAACCTCCGAGACGAATAAACGGGAGCTTGTGAGGATGATGATGGGCGGTGAGGTAAAGTTACCCAAGAAAAAACCGGGCAAAGTGGGCAAGGTGGCGCTAGAGGTCAAGAACCTTCATGTGCCCGGTGAGCGAGGGCTGCCCGCCGTGAGGGGCATTTCTCTGAAAGTGCGGGAAGGCGAGATACTTGGCATAGCCGGCATAGCCGGCAACGGTCAGAGCGAACTCATCGAAGCCATCACGGGTCTGCGCAAAGTCGAAAAAGGCAAGGTGCTCATCTTCGGAAAAAACATGACCAATCGTTCGCCCAGAGAGATTTTGGATGCTAGTGTGGCCCACATCCCCGAGGAGCGCAGGCGGGTGGGAACAGCCGAGGGGATGACTGTGGCGGAGAACCTCATCATGAAAGATTACAGACGCCCGCCTTTTTCTAAGCGCTCGTTCCTAAATCTATCTCTTGTAACCAAACACTCTGAGAGAATGGTTTCGGAATACGAGATGCTGGTGCCCGATCTGTGGATAACCGAAACGAGAATACTCTCCGGAGGGAACATCCAGAGGCTGATCTTGGCGAGGGAGACTTGGTGGAAACCGCGGCTGATTATCGCCTTCCACCCAACCTACGGGCTCGACCTCAAGGCGATCAAACATACCCACGAACTGTTTTCGAAAC
>CAZCRN010000044.1:0-5833 GCA_964501125.1 Hadarchaeota archaeon (SeqCode)
GCTGCGGCTCCGATGGTCGAACGGCGTCGTGATTTCCTGGCGCCATTACGACTGTGATGTGCTCAGGTATCTGAGCTAGCAACTCCGTCACGGCATCGTACTGCTTGAAGATGTCTTGGATGAGGAGTTCCTCTTCTTGTCGGGGATAAACGCCTACACCATCGACGAGATCCCCAGCTATTACCACGTACTTGACCATCCCTGCTAACTCGCGCTGGTGGGGGTTGCCGACCTCACCGCGTAGCCATTTTAGAAACTTCATGAATGCGTCCTCTAAGAACATCTCGCTACCAACGTGCAAATCCGACAACAGTGCCGCGCAAACCGGCTCCGTGGCGCGAGCGGGTTGGCGTGGGGCAGGTAGATCAGGCCAGATTATATCATTTGCGAGCAACAGAGGACCGCCTTCACGGACTCGCACGGTTGCTCCTATTCCTATAACTTCGTCCAAAACTACCTCGGCTGCCTTTCGCATGAGTTCGCGACGATTTTTGTGCACTAAAACTAGGGCTCGACCGCTTGTATCCTCCATCTCCAATAGCACGTTTCTATTGCGAGTTTCTCGCTTGCTGCTGACAATTCCTATGATCTTGACCATTTCGCCGTCTCTGTAGTTTGCCAAGCTGCCCATTGGTGTGGCATCGTGGAGATCCACCCGTTTTTGTAAGAGTTTGCTCAGTCGCTCGTAGCGATCTCTAAAAAGTTGCACAAAATTTTTTAACTCGCCCTCGCTGTAGCTGCGTCCCGTTATATCTTGCAACACTTCGACGCTGGACTCAATATCGGCTGCCGGTGGTCTAAATCTCAAGCGGGTTAGCTCTGGCTTAACTAAGGTGGGCTCTTTGGCCGGCGGGGTTACTTCTCGAACTTCCACCTCCGGCGGCTCGAGCCGCTGCGGTGGAGTGGGGGTAGGAGTGCCTTCGACCTCCGCTTCCAAAATTTTTGTGATAATTTCTTCTGTGATGACTAAGGGCTTGTCACCCATTTTTCTCAGGCTCGTGAGTACACGTTCCGAGGCCGACTCGTAATCAGCGCGTTTGCGTAATAGACCAAGGGCCTCTGGCGTGATGTGCAAATCCTCGCTCATGAACTTGCGGACTATCCAAGCTTCGTCTGCCATGAGCAAACCTCATGAAAACATAATTTGGCGGGGGAGTGCGGGCACGTTTAAATCTCCGATGTACTCGTCGTTCTTCTGAATTGCTGCCCTTGCTTGGATCGGCTGGACGTTGAGCCCAATTTCCTTTGTCCTTCCATACCGGCCCTTGCTGATGATCCGAGCGTTGATGACCCCCAACAAGTCGAGCTCAGAAATTAAATCGCTGACGCGGCGCTGGGTCAGCATGTCCAAACTCGTTTGACGGCATAGCGCGCAGTAGGTGGCGTAGACATCTCCTGTGATGATTTTGCGGATCCCTCGCTCCTTGAGAAGCACGATGCTGTAAAGCACAAGCTTTGATTGTGTTGGCATGGTGCTGATAATCTCGAGCATTTTATCCTGCTCAATTTTCTGAAATGCCTGAGTGACGTGCTCGGTCGTAACCATCTCTGAGCCTTCCCGCTCAGCGAGCTCACCTGCAACGCGCAGTAAATCTAGCGCCCTTCGAGCATCGCCGTGTTCTCGTGCGGCATGGGCGGCGCATAACCCAATTACACCATCACCGATTACACCATCGACGAAGCTCATCGCTGCTCTCCTCCTCAAGATATCTTTGAGCTGGAGTGCGTTATATGGCGAAAACAGGAGCTCCTCCTCACTCAAACTACTCCTAACGCGTGGATCGAGATACCCAACGAAATTGAGGTCGTTAGAGATGCCGATGATGCTGACCCTCGCACTAGTGAGGTCTGAATTTATGCGGGTCAAGTTGTAGAGGATCTCATCGCCGCTTTTTAGAACTAACCTATCAACCTCGTCAAGCACGATCACTATGAGCTGCCTTTCATGATCGATAGCTCGGAAAAAACAATCGTACACTTGATCCGTTGGCCAGCCAGTCTTTGGGATTTGCTTCGGTAGACCTAAAGATGTCAATCGCTCTTCGCCGTATTCCTCACGAATCTTCTCCAAAAAGGCGTTCGTGAGCGTGGCGAGGATGCGATAATTCGTGTTGATCCTTTCGCAGTTCAAGTAGACTATCTCGATTTTTCTGGACGCCCTATCACTTACTTTCTCGAGCTCCTTCGCCACATATTTCACGGTTGCAGTTTTGCCCGTACCTGGCTTCCCGTAAATAAGCACGTTCGAGGGGGTCTCTCCCCGCAGAGGCGCCACCAATATGCGTGCGAGTTGGTGGATCTGTTCCTCACGGTGGGGAAGTTCCTCTGGCGTGTAGGTTGGGCGCAGGTACTCCCTGTTTTTGAATATTGGGCGTGTCTCCAACAACGTGTCGAACAAGCCCCCGAAACTCTCGTTCATGTTCACCTACCTCCTCGGTCTCCTTTTCAAACAAACTTCCAAACCAGCGGCCCCAGTCTTCCAGAGCCGCGGTTAAGCGGTTGATCAGAAACTGCTCTTCCAAAGGCAAATTCTCAATTCCAACTGGTGAAGTCGCTAATCGTACGAGCTTTCGAACACGAATATCGATCAAAATCTCTGCCGCTGCTTTGAGCTCTTCCGCTTCCTCGTGCTTTCCAGCTTTTCGCAAGCTTGCGACCTGTTGCGCAATTACAGGATAAAAGTTCGGTGGCAAGAGTTGGGGTCCAGAAGCTCGCTCCTCGGCCAACGTAAGCTTTCGTAGCTCAACCGTTGTGAGTTTTTGAGCTGCCTCAACAAAACCATGACGCTCGAGGATCGCAACCTCCCAAGGTTCAAACTCCCTTTCCTGTCCAGCCTCAAATGGGCCTATCTGCCTACCAACTAGTTTTATCGCGGGTAAATCACGAATGATCCGAGCTCGTTGCTTCATTTGCCCACCTACTTCACCGCGCGGCTAACCATCCCCGGTTTCGGTTCGTAGAGATGCCCGCGCATTTTCTCCCTCTCTATCATCTCTGTGACGAAAGACTCCCGGATGCCCTCTGCTGTAGCGAGGCGCTTGATCTCATCGATTGGGGCAACCCCTTCGAAGTCGCTCTCGAGTTGTTTGATTATTTCCAACACGCGCTCGAGCTTCTGGCGCTGCGATCGTGTCTTGCCCGTCAGCAACACGTCTATGTCAACCTTGCCGGTCTCGGGGTCGATGCCTGCCTCCTTCAGCGACAGAGTTACCAAGCGGATCGCGGTTTTGGCGTCTTCAACAGTTACGGTATCGGCCAAACGCATTCGGGCGTTGGCCTTTGCCAATCGAACAAGAGCTTCAAGTTGTCTGGCTGTAATCGGAATCGGTAATTCTCCCTTTTCCGCAACGTTTCGCCAGTTGACGTAGAAGTCTTTGATGGTCTTTATGACTTCTTTACTCTCAAATTTTGGATGGATGTATTTGCGTGCATAAATGATGAGCTTTCGCAAAGTATCTGGATCTATTTTTGGTGGTTTGACGCGCGCTGGTTCGCGGTGAAGCTCCAAGATGTGGGTGGCGATTTCGCGGTCCAGTTCTGCCTGTGGCACATCGCGCATGATGAAAATCAAATCAAATCTCGACAAAATCAAGGGGGGCAAATTTATCTGCTCTGCCAAGGACCTGTACCTATCGAATCTACCGAGCGTTGGGTTTGCTGCAGCCAGGACTGCCGTGCGGGTGTTGAGCGTTGCCACGATGCCTGCTTTGGCTACACTAACGGTTTGCTGCTCCATCGACTCGAGAATAGCACCGGCATCCTCCGGGCTCATCTTATCGAACTCATCGATGCAGGCCATCCCGCCGTCGGCTATTACAAGTGCGCCTGCCTCTAGTGCCCAACCGCCACCGATTTCATCCCTGACCGCTGCCGCTGTATTGTGAACAATAAATCCATTTGCGATAAAATTGTGTGCGCCGTCTACTGTCACATCATAAACGAATGGAATCGATTCCGAACTGATCGTTTCTATTTCAACTATTCTGTCCCAATAAATGTCGCTCGAAGCTAATTTTTTGAGTGTATCCATATTCGTAGAGCCACCATCACAGGTTGCCGCTGCCGCCTCGATGCGGTGAATGATGTTCTCCAATTTTTTCCTCGATGGATTTCTCCGGCCCAACTCATAAGCGCCGGATGTCCACCCGTAAACTCTAGAGGGTGGGGCCCCCAGATCCCTTCGCACCTGTCTAATGGCGGGGCCGACTCCTGGGATTATATCCAGATTAGGGTTTGCCTCACTGGACTTAGATAGCGCGTCATCAAGCCTCGCTGCTTTCTCTCTGTGGCCAAAACCAATGTTTCGCTTAAATGCTAGCAAGTTTTCTTTTCCATAAATCGTGAGAACAAATCTCATCTTTTTAGGATGTATCCTACGAATGCCCGCTTTAGATTTAAATGAACTCTTTTTGCTCGGTTCCCTGAATCGGAGTTTAGATCGAACGTTGAACCGCAACAATAATAATTGTAACTTCTGAGCGAGATCCGCACTTGTGGTTGTAAATTCGATATAACCAGAACTATTGGTTCTGTTAACTACACTACTATCAGAATCAAATAACCCTCGAATATACATGGACAACTCCATGGGACCTAACTGAGTAACCAAATCAGGCACAGTGATTTTATCCGCTTTATCGCCAGTCGGCACACCAAATCGCATCATCAAAATGCCTACTATTTTGGAGAAAAAGCGGACTTCTGGCGGACGGATTACATCTTTCCTCACTTTAGGTCTGAGACCAAAAATCTTGTGGACTAACCGCACATACTTTTCGCGCAAATTTGTATTTGCAGCAGTGAACCTGATTTCACAGCCCCCTTTGGGGGTTTTACCGATGTGGCCATCACCCGCAACGAGACCGACAAAATACATGAACTCTGGAGTCGGGTAGCTGGGGAGGTGAACGATATGTCCATGATACTCAGAAAGTTTATTCACGTTCGCAGCTAGGTATTGTGGTGAATATCCACAATCCTGAACGAATTTCTTCAGCAAATTTAGTGAAACAGACCCACGCATGTGCGCGTTTCGCCAATTGGAGTAAAGTAGATCTTCTTGAACGCCATAAACTTTTGCGACATTACGAAGGCTTCCGTATTTTTTCCTCAACTTGTCTAAAATTCTGGATACAAATCGCTTAGCACCGATGACATGGGGATCGGTATCTAACAGGTATACCAACGGTGTTGGTTGCTCTTTGATAATCGACAAGGAGCGTGCCGTTGCAACGCTGCCCCCTATTTTCAAATCGCAGGACTTCGACCACCTTAAACTGCCATTTTCGATCATTAGAAGTCTGGTCTCTGGAGTTAGGGTCAGTGTGTATCCCAACCGTGTCCGAAGCCTAAGTAACCTATTCGGTGAGCGTAATCGCCAGAGAGCGGTTATTGGAGCATTTTTGAGTTTGAGATCTGGACCGAGCGTTAGTCCCGGCTCCTTTACCTCAGCCCTCCAGATTCCCTCATCAATTCTGCTCGGATCTCTTCGACCAAATACCTCCCTAACGTGATCTCCTATTTTCTTCATGCTTCCATTCGAGTAACAAACAATCGTCTCTGGGGCAACGCAAAGGCCGGCGCCAGTTACCTTCTTTCCCGAGGTGTAAAGACCCCGTGGCGCGACTTGGGAGACCCACTTGAGGATCTGTGACTTGGCCGTATTGTGCGAAACGATTCCATTGGCAATAAAACGATGGCTCCCAGGAACCTCAATATCATAAACATCGGCACGGCCCGCGGGGCGAACGATAACAACGCGCTCACTACGTTCCTTCTTCCGGAGCTTCCGCGGGTCACGATTTTTACAGTCCCCGACAAGCCTCGCTAGCCT
>CAZCRN010000045.1:0-1287 GCA_964501125.1 Hadarchaeota archaeon (SeqCode)
ACATCAGCTCGAGTGCCCCTTGAACGGTTTCCTCGGGCTGGTTTGGATGAATGTATACCGCGGTGGGGAGGGATGCGATCCATTCGCATACTTTCGGGTTGTATTTCATGGTGCACGAGCCAAGGGGGTAAATCCCTGAATCGATCCCGTAGTTCATTTCAGAGAGCCGGGTGTAGTGTCGGACCACTTCGGTCTCTGATAACTCGGGTAACTTAGGTGGTTCGGCTCGCAGCAGTCGCTCGGGGAGTTTCGGCTCGCGTAATTTAGAAGGCAGCGAATAGCCCACACGCCCGGTACCACCTAGCTAGAAGATTAACGGCTCCAAGTGTTTTTCACCAGACCGTGACTGGTGACTCATGCCTTTGCCCCCATCAGCCCTGCTAGCACCTCGACCAAGCGATCGATGTCCGCCTTGGTGTGCAACTCGGTCGTGCACAACAGGGCAGCTTCTCCAAGCTCTGGGAATTCACCGCTGATTGGCTTTCCGCCGTAGATGCCGCGCTGGAGGAGGGCAGCGTTGAGTTCGGCGATCGATTTGCCTGAGCCCTCGCAGCTAAGCGTGAACTCGTTAAAGTGGGGGGCATCGAAAATGGGTGCCCTCAGTCCCTCGATCTCATCGAGCTTCTCCATCGCGTAGCTGGCGTTCGCGGCGCATATCTCGCCAAGCTCGCGCAACCCGCGTGGACCGAGCGACGTCAGGTAAATAGCCGCTGCAACTGCGCATAACGCCTCGTTGGTGCAGATGCTCGAGGTAGCCCGTTCGCGGCGGATGTGCTGCTCCCGGGCCTGGAGGGTTAAGACGAAACCACGGGTTCTGCCATCCATAGTGGTAGTCATCCCCACCAATCGGCCGGGCAACTGTCGGATTAACTTCGGGTCCTCGCGGCAGGCGAATATCCCGAGCGATTGACCGCCGAAGCCTATTGGATTGCCAAGCGGCTG
This sequence comes from Hadarchaeota archaeon (SeqCode), assembly GCA_964501125.1. Lineage (GTDB taxonomy): Archaea > Hadarchaeota > Hadarchaeia > Hadarchaeales > CAZCRN01 > CAZCRN01. The sequence continues at coordinate 943 of CAZCRN010000045.1, forward strand.
CCCCTCCCCTATCACCAAGTCTGCCCCGTAATCGCCCGGTGCCCTGAGCAGACCGAGTGAAATCGGATTGACACCCACTATAAAAAGCGCCCCCGCCTTATGCACGGCGCTAGATATCTCATCGACTTGGGTTTCCAAGAACCCTAGATAGCTCGGATTTTCTACGTATACACCTGCCACGTTTTTTCCAAGCTCGGACCGCAGCTGCGAGAGATCTAATTGACCCGTACCGCTTTCGTATCCGATCTTCACGAACTCCAGGGCTGCGCCAAGAGAGTAGTTCTTTAGTGTCTCAAAGCGCTCGGGGCTCATCAGCGCTGGCACGATGAACTTCTTGCGGCGAGT
>CAZCRN010000045.1:1387-5805 GCA_964501125.1 Hadarchaeota archaeon (SeqCode)
AGGGACCCCCTCCGATGAAAGATAGCACTTCCGTGAGCGGTTTGTTCTTGGACAACATCTCTCGCACGTGGCGTCTGACCTCAAGCTCGGACATCGGGCCTGGCAATTTCAGCGGACGCTTCAACCGGATTTTCTCTGGAATATCGGCGAACAACTCGTCGATAATAGCTACCCCGATCTCCCGCAGCATCTGCTCCCGAATCTCGCGGGTATTCGGAATGTAAGGGTGGCCCATCGATCCACCAAGCTATAAGGTCTTTATGTACTCGGCGTACCCCTTCGCGTCCATGAGTCCTTTGAGTTCGGCCTCGAGGGCGCTGGGCTCGATGACGCAGATCCAGCCCTCCCCATATGGATCCGTGTTGACTAGCTCGGGTTTGTCTTGAAGCACCTTGTTCGTCTCCTTAACCGTGCCGCTCACCGGTGCATAGATCTCCACCACGGCCTTGATCGACTCGATTGCCCCCAGCTCCATTTCTTTGGTTTTTGCTTCCTTTGCCTGCTGCACTCGCTTGCCGACCTCCGGTAGCTCGACGTATACCACGTCGCCAAGCTGTTTCTGTGCGTAGTCGGTAACACCAACGCGAACGAGCTTTCCCTCTATTTTTGCCCACTCGTGATCCTTGCTGTAATAGAGATCATCGGGGATTTCATAATCATCCACCTTCATGTGCTCACCTCAAACAAGCTAAAACTCATTCGCTCAAACTTAAAGGTTAGCGTGCTGTACGCCTGAATTCAACTTTCAACTTTTATTGAAGGGCCTTGGCCTCTTGAACGCCTCCTTGAACTCCTGGATCTCCCCTATCCGCTCCCAAACCGAACTATATTTTTTGAAGTAGTCAAGAACCCTCGCCCTAAAGGACGGGGCTTGGAATAGTGATACCAACGAAAGTCTTGACTAGAGGGCGCAAGAAGCCCAGTGGTGTCGCGGGCTACGAGGACGTGCGGATGCGTGACCTACCCCGTGCCTCTCCAGCAGAGTCACTAAATGCTGCGGTCGGGCACGACCTTGGCCTAGCCCGCGGTGGAACCTCGAAGGTCGTTCAACCGCGCTCGGCAGCCCGAAATCGGGATTCGACCGCTTGGGGGGATCGAGTGAAATCCGGGGTGTAGAGTAAAAACAGAAAGTGATTCCCGTGCAGGTTGCTAGACAAGCAGCTAGTGGCCGAAAATCTTATTAAGCATACTATGTATACAAAATATACGAGGTGGAACGATGGAGCGCGCCACCACGACCATACGAGTTCGTCCCAGTACGGCAAAGCTTTTGACAGCCCTCGGTCGGAAGGGGGAAACTTACGACCAGATCATCCGCAAGCTCCTCCCGCACGAACGGGAGTATGACCGCCAGTTCCTGAAGTCTTTGGACAAAGCGGCCACAGAACCCTCGATTCCAGAAAAGCGCATTCCGTGGGACAAGATCTATGATCTCAGCGAGGACGAACTCGATGAGCTCTTGGCATCCTTATAAAAAAATAAACTACAAACCCCGTGCGGTGAAGGATCTCGCGAAGCTCGGAAGAGAAGACGGTGAGCGTATCAGGCGAATCATCTCACTTTTTGCCCATACTGGTAGAGGGGACGTTAAACTCATCGACCGCGAGCGCAGATACTGGGAGATCAGAGTTGGTCTTCATCTCCGTGCTGCCTTTCAGTTCGAAGGGGGAGCAATTTCTGTTTTGAGAGCCTGGCGAAAGTAAAAAGAAAACCAGACGGGCCTGAAATCCGATAAAGAAGTGGAAGCAAGTAACAGTTGTCAGGAGTCAGAGTCTCAACCATTTTATACTGCGGGTCGTATATGAAAAATGTAAAAAAGAATAATCATCGTGACGGTGTATCCAGCTGAGAAGAAAAGACACTGGAGGAAGCGAGATGAAAAGCGTATATGACAAGGAAGTTGATGTGCTCCTCATCAAAATCCGAAACAAAAAGCCTGCCTTCGGGGAGGATATAGGTAGTGGCATCATTGTTCACTACGACAAAAAAAGAAAACCGGTTGAGATCGAGATACTCGACGCGCGGAGGCACATAGTGGACTGGATCGCACAAGCACTTGAATCACCAAGGGAGCCCATTATCGCTGGAGCGTCAAAGTAATTAGAAATTTGAGCTGAGCTGAGATTTAATTGTTTTAATTTCGTTCCATGTGGGCTTCCGCGGATAGTTGTAAATCGGCCCACGAGGCGACTCGTTGTAAAATGGGCGGTTGCAGTCGGGGCAACCAGAAGTCCTAAACGGCTCCCCGAAGTTCACGGCCGCGCACACCACCACTTGGCTCGCACCAAAATCTACCAAGCGCCCGTCCTCAAAACGCATACGCTTGGCTTTGGTCAAATTATTCACGATCAAGTGTCTGGCTAACTGAATCCTTCGGTAACTCGAGACATTTGGCTGGCTCCGTTTGGCTAAAGGTGTGCCCGGGATCGGTGTGAACGCAAACAGTCCCACGGTGATGCCACGGTCGTGTAAAAATTGAATCATCTCGATCGCTTCCTGTTCAGTTTCACCCATGCCAACTATCAAATGGGTCGAGACTCGATCACCCAATTCCGCCCTTGCATCGTCGAGTGCTTTGAGATGCCTCCGCCATCGATAGGGTCCCCCAACTCCCGCGCCTTTTACCCGATCAAAGACCTCCGGGGTTGCAGCATCAAGAGCGATACCAATCCTTTGGGCTCCAGCGCTCGCGAGACACTTTACATCCTCCCCGGTTAAAGGCTGGCAGGAAACGGAGATGGGCAAAGCACAGACGTCTTTTATCCGCCCCACGAGTTCACATAGATCGTCCACGATCTCAGGATAGTTGAGCGCTTGAATACAAACTCGTTTTAGTGCTCCCTGATGTTGTGACAAGGCCTGAAGTACCAAATCCACTTTACACTTCGGCCAAACCACTCGGGAAAGCATGTTCAGGTCCGAAGTGCTCTCTCGAGCTTGGGGACAGAACTGACAATTAGCTCTACATCGTCCGTTGTGGTAAGTTAGCAAATAAGCGGTAGTTGGAGCCGCCTGCAGCCTGCCTTTCCACAATCCCAACACGACCCCGGTACCAACCGAAACCCTGATGTGATCAACCAAGGGACCACCGCTCTGCGACTTCGGTCGGCACGGCACAGCATGCGTTGAGTCTCCGGACTTCTAGACCCAATTCTCCCGCCGCTCTGACAGCATCCGGACTTGGGAGCTCGATCCGATCGGTGCCTGATCTTATCGCCTGAATCTCTATCTCGGTCCTGTTGCTAGCCCGTGGTCGCATGCATCCGAGCGCAAGCGGAATTTTTGGAAACATTAGCCGAGCCCCCGCGATTAGCTCACCCACCGCTGCTGGTTCTGGCGGCGAAATATCTTGGAATGGTGTGCCCGGCGTTGGGATGATCACTAGAAAAACAAAAGCTGTGATGCCGACCCCCGCGGCAATTTCTAAGGCTTTTCGCTCGCCCAGGAGCTTACCCTCGTGAAGCCCGATGCAAATGTGAGGCACAACGCTAGGGATTACTTCCTCGAGCGCTTTGAGGGTTCGCCCGTAGTCCTTGGTCGTCTTTTGGACGCCGAGAACTAGCTCTATGGTTTCGTCAGATCCTATCAAATCGACTGATGCCATATCGATGCCGACCCTACCGAGCTCGCGAGCTAACCACGGCGGGACCAAACCCGTGTGGACATTCAGGAAAAGTCCGGTTTCTAGTTTCGTGCGCTCGATTGAATCGAGAAACCCCTCGAGTGGAACCCAGCCCTCGGCGTTATAACCACCACTGATCAGCACTCCGCGGGCACCGTTTTTGGCCAACCACACACACTTCTCATGAAAAGCCTTCGGCGTGGGACAGGGGATCATTGACTTTAGGTACTGGCGGTTGCAGTGCTTGCAGCTCAGCGCGCATTCATTGCCGGTTATTGACAGGGTTGGGAATTTCGGGTGTGGGTAGCACGCCCAGAGGGCCGGGTTGCGTTTGAACTTCGCCAAAAATGCGCGCTGTTGGAGCTCATTTGGCATTAGCGCTTCCTCAGCCATTCTTCGGACGCATACTTAGGTTTGAGCTCCTCAACTAGCTTCATTTCTTCGGGAGTGAGCTCGCCCTCGACGAGTTTTATATCAAGTGCCTGCTCGAAACCCATGCACATCGCGGCCCTGACCTCATCGAAGCTCGGCTTTCGCCCCAATTCTCGCTTGACCGTGGTCACTCGCTCATAGACGGATGCGATGAACTTGTCTGAAATTTTTTCAGGGCTAACTTTGAGCAATTCAAACATTCGTCTGATATCCGGATCCACGAGCACCGTGCCGTGCTGGAGCACCGAACCCCATCGCCGCGTCTGGGCACTTCCGGAAATCTTCTTGCCGTTGACCAAAATATCGTTGACAGGCTTAAACTCGGCTTGAAGTCCGAGCTGCCCCAACCCTCGAACAAGCCCTC
>CAZCRN010000046.1:0-3974 GCA_964501125.1 Hadarchaeota archaeon (SeqCode)
TGACGATGACCGCTTTTACTTTGCCATTGATTTCACGATGGAGCTTGATGGGGATTTCTCCAACTTTCGAAAGGGCGAGCTTTCCGTTCTCGAGCTTGAACCCAGATTGGTTAAAGTTGAGGGTTTTGAACCAACCCTTGCTCTTGAAACGAAGCTTGCCTACTTTCCTCCCTTTGCGTTTCAGCCCAGCCAAAGCGCGGATATTAGACCAGAGCTGGTAGTTCACCATCTGCAAAACTTTTGAATATACCTCGTTCAGCTCCGGCTTTTCGCGATGCTTCAGGTCAACGATGAGTGCTTGGGTGTCCCCCTGCCTGAGCTTTATCCCCTTCTCACGGGCGAGGTTCAGCTTGAACAGCAGACGATTGTACAGCCACCTGCAAAGCGCCATCTGGTGGTTCAGCGCGCGCTCGCAAGTTTTCGACGGGTACAGGCGGAACTTGTAGCTGAGCATGTTATCACCCGAACTCGTCATTTCCCTTTTATACAATTTTGTGAGAGAGAGGTGGCCGAAAGTATTCCACCACCCATCCCCTCCCCGCGGAAGGGACTTCTCGGCGGTAGGGTTAATAGACACCGTCAGCAAATTCGTCCGGCAAACGCGGATTTGGGATATGAATGGGTGCAATCCGTAAAAGGAGGGCGCGTGCGGCAAAACGTGGGAAGACGCAACTGATCGAGCTTGGCATTGCACTTTGTGCATGCATCGTCATCACCATCCTCGCGTTTGAGATAAGGTGGATGATTGAGTGGATCTGGCGCACGCCCCTGATCTTGTTCCCAATTACAGTAGTTCTAGCACGGCGAGGTACGCTTGGAGATCTAGGTCTAACTGGAAGAAACGCTGCCCGAAATATCGACCTTGGAATCCTCGCGGGTGTATTATTGGCTGCGGCCTTCCTGTTATTTATCCGTGCGGGCTTCTGGTCACCCGACGTGCCGCTTGAACTCAGCTGGGGCACATTTTTCTACGGCGCTTGCACGATAATTCTCAGTGTAGTATCAATTGAGATTTTTTACCGTGGATATCTCCAACCGCGCTTTGAAGCGGTGGCTGGGCTGATACCAGGTTTGATCGCAACGTCCGTACTCTCCGGATTCGATTTTTGGGAGTACAAGGTTTTCAATCCGTTCTCAATCGCGATCGCCGCGCTGGTGTTTGGATTCTTGTTTCAGAGGACGCGAACCCTTGTAGCACCGATAACCGCTCATTGCATGTTCATTTTCCTCGTTTTCGCCGCGCATGTTTTTTAGATCCATCTACGGCGGCGCTTTTTGCGTATACTAAACTTCTGCCACGTGGCCGGGATCAAGAAGACTAAGCTTGCGAGCCCCAGACCAATCAGGTTGCGTTGGATGAGCGGCCTGCGCTCCAGAGTTTCTCGGGTAATGGGATGTTGGTATGGCTCGAAACCTTCCTGGCCAAAGGAGATATCAGACATCGGATAAACGTTCTTGTAATTGGCGTAAATGCTGTGCCATACTTGGGATCGGCCTTCTGGAATAGGGCTGTGAACCCCACCGTACAGTTCGTAACTTTCTACTTCATCGTCACGAAACGCGACAAAATGAAAATCGCTGATGGTGAAGTGACGCTCACCATTTTCTGCCGAAATCCAAAGCTCAATGCGCTCCACATCGGGGACTTCGTCCCCTAGACCCGCGCGCGCGATGTTTTCCCAGTAGAAAGATCGACGTGATACCCAAGCGGGGCGATTGTCCCAATTAGCGTAATAAAGCTCGAATCTTTCGTAATCAAAATCGTTGTCACCGGTTACTCTCACGGTAGGAACCCGTACGTTCTCAAAGCTCATACCGTTCCACACGCGTGCCTCTCCGAAATCTGCAGCTTCGATCTCCTGTGGCAATATGAGGTTTTCCTTGAAAGGATTGCCGCCGTTGTCATCAATCAACACATTATTTTCTGGGCCGGCCAGTAACCAAACATAACCAAGCACCGCATCTCCCTCCTCGTTGAGTTCAGGGTGCCAGTACCGCCGATATCTGGGTATACACAGTCTCAATGCGTTCTCTGGTAAGCCGTACTTCGCAATTCTTTGGGCCAGGTTCTCAGAGGAGAGTTGGGGGGTGAGTTTCTGCATGAATAATCTTTGCGTCAACGTATTATTCTCATTCTCGGGGTTTACCAGAGTGAACTCGATATAGCCGCTCTTGGCATTATCTAGGGCAATCATGGCCACGCTGTAATATTCGTTTTCTTCATTGGTGAGGTTACGAATGCAAATCGTGATGGTGGTGTCCGAATTCATATAGAACGCATTGTAGGGGCTCCGTGGGTGGAGCTCGAGCACGATGTTTTCTTCTATCGTGCCTTCTCCTCTCACATCAAAGTTTTCAGGCAGCGATATCCCATCGCGCCCGTTTACAAAAGTGCCGGGGGGCCAACCCTCTAACCGCAGTTCTACAGAAGTTATGACGTCTCCAATAAATGGCATTGACAATACATTAACTAAAACTAGAATCACGGTAGCTAGCAGGAGCTTCAGATAGCTCGCTCGCTTCAACGGCATCACTTGATGGGCTTGAATCGTCCCTTGAGTCGCTCGGTAACTTGCGGCAGTGTCGTGTATTCGAGCTCCTGCGGCGAAAGCAGGTGAGGCTCAAACGGCCCGTGGCGGCGCATGTAATCGCAAATCTCAATCGCCTTCTGGCGCGGCCCATCGAATGATTTGTCGTCAAATAAATCGACGGGTCCGAGAAGTTTGCCGTTGCTGAGTTGAAAGCCTAGTGCCATTGTTCTCGGGGGGCCGTCGAATCTAGTCGGGCGAGCATCGCGCTGCGAGACGGGCATGAGGGGCCCTCGGTGAGAACCGCGCATCCAGCCGGGCACTAGCTGCGGCATTGCAAAAGCCTCGAGCACCTCGCCCACAGCCGGAAAGCCTGACTGCGCACGAACGATCGCAACCGGGTCATCCTTACCAACGTACCGTCCAGCTATCTTGCTCAACCGCTCGGTGCTGACAACGGCCGCGATTTCGCCGTCTCTCCGGTAAACGCGCTTGATGTTGTAGCGGCTCGAAACTCCGATTAGCGCTAGGAGATCGTAAAGCTCTTCCGGGCAGTTAAGGAAAACACGCTTACCCTCCTCTATGTCGTGGACCTCGAATCTGAAACCACCGTGAAGCTTCGGGTCGATTATCAAGCCAGCCGAATTGAACGGATCCGCAAAAATTCTGAATAGTGGCAGGTTGAACGCTGACGGTAAAGTCTTATCGCACGCGAAGACTACGATCGGTTCACTTGGACGCTCTTGGATTTCGAACTCCGCGATCCCCGGGCCCATCCCCCGGATATTGCCTGAAAACGCTTCGACCAACAGGTCTTGTCCGGCAGCGTAGTACTTGCGCTTCTTTGCCAGCTTGCCGATCGTGGTGAAGATGTTCCAAGCGAGCCCATGAACGCTGGGGTTATCAACACCTTTTGTATGGGTCATGATCAAATCGATGTCGTCGCCGCAGTTCGTTACGTGAAAGTCCTTGATTACTCCCCTCTTGCGCGCTTGCTTTAGCATGGATTCAGATTTTTCCAATAATTCATCTGGAACTTTGACGTGCCCGGGTATGCTACCAATATCGGCTTTGATAACGCTCACGGTAGTTCGCATACTAAATCCGAACTTCATTGCAGGTCGGAACTTTTAACAGTTATGTATAGGGGAGGACGAGCGCCGCAACCAGACCGACGACGATGGAAATCGCTAGGATCAGCAAGAAATTGGATAGCGGCTTTATTCCTATTTCGGGTTTCACGGGCTTGCCGGTTACACGATACCACATGTACACGGCGCGTTGGGTGCCCATGTGCGCGGCCCACAGACAGAGGGGCAGGTTAACCGCCAAGATCAACACGAACAATACGCAAAGCCAGAGTTGGTCGGCCGGCACGTTCGGCCACTGCCAACCGCGGATCATCCCTTCAAGCCCAGCGATCAACGTGCTGTCGTAGACCCCTCG
>CAZCRN010000046.1:4074-5771 GCA_964501125.1 Hadarchaeota archaeon (SeqCode)
GGAGGTTATGACTCGCTCGATGTAGGTTGGACCCCTCAAACTCGCGCGCGTTGGATTGGTGCGCGCTGGCTCAACCACGACTTTGGCCCGTCCCGTAACTTGCTCCAAAACGCTTAATCGACGCTCCAATTCAGCCAATCGCTGCGTTAGCGCATTCAATTTACTCTCAAGAGCCAAAATATGGCTATCTTTTGGCATTTGCTCCAATTGATCACCTCTTTTGCCGTTAAATGTGTGAATACATCAGATATAAGCATTTTCATAATGTGAAAATGGGCTTTTAAACCAGCGCGCGCTCCTCCACGGGGCCGTTGGGGCCTTTCTCGGCGAAGATTTGGGCGGAGAACCTGCTTATGCGCACGTCCTCGCGCAGCCAACAGTCGGGTGTGAGGCCGGCTTTCATGCAGGTTTGAGATAAAAATTCCTCGACATCCCACTTCCACTCGATCGGTACCTGTGGAAGCAGCAATCCCTTATAAGGTCCGCATTCCACGACGAGTCCATGCTTGCCGATCTCGACGTGTTTAGGGTACTCGTGCGGACTCTCAACCTCGATGACCTCTGGCGGTGTTAGTACACTAACCTCGATTTCAATCTCCCGTAGTTCATCGAGTGTCACATTTGGGAACCTCGGGTCGCCAGTCGCAGAGCTAACGGCTGAATCAATTACGGCTTCGACCAATGGCATGGTCGGCAGCGGATGGCCGATGCACCCCCGGAGCATGCCGTGTTTGTTCAGGGTGACAAAAACGCCACAGCGCTCGCGCAATTTTGTGGAAACTTTCGGCGCGGGCGGTTTCCCTCCCGTACGGAGATAAGTTTGAATCGTGCGTCTTGCAAGCCTGACTAGCAATTCGCCTTCCTGGAGTGACAGCAAACGATCACTTCATCATTTTAGTGTAACGCGTGGCCATTTTAACTATGGTCCGCCAGTGCGTGCCTTTCCAGTATGTTTTACCGCAACTTTTGCACTTCCAGAACTCCCGCTGGGCTTTCAACACTGTGGCAGGGACGATGTCTTTAACATTGGATTTCCGCGCGGCTTCAAGCAGCCCATTGCACATCGGGCAGCGAGAGTTCTCGGGCCGGATTCGAATAGTTCGGCCACAGCGCTTCGAGACCTCGACCAATTGCCCCACCACATCGCTGCTCTCCACGAACACGCTGCGAATGTCCGCCCTGCGCGCGCGCCGATGTAGGTCGATGTCACACGTCAACAACACCCGTTTACCGCGCTTCGCCCGCGCTACCAGCACCTCGTCCTCCTCCTCGGCCGGCACCTTGAGGTCCCCAATGTAGGTCACATCGTATCCAGCCAGCCGAAGCCAGCGCGCGAGCTTTCCGAGCATCCCATCTGCGATGAATTTCATAGCATTTGTAACTGGAGTGCTGAGCTTTAAGAAATATACCAAGCGAAAGTTTATTTAACAGACGGGTGCTAGCGGTAACGGGTGAATCTTTGGCTGCGAAAATTGGGAAAATCAGAATAATTTTGATCATCGCTGGTTTGCTTTGCATCGCTGGTGTTGCATCGCCGTGGTCGGTCAATCGGGCACTCGACGTCGGCTCAAAAGGAACGTCCTATATGGGTGGCTGGTTGGCCTTGGTCGGCGGGGTCATGGCCTTGGTCGGAGGCTTGGTTTCCAAACGGGTGATTACGGTTCCTTACAGCGTGCTCGGTGGGATTTGTGCGATCG
>CAZCRN010000047.1:0-5679 GCA_964501125.1 Hadarchaeota archaeon (SeqCode)
TCCTCAGAGGGGGTTTTACCTCCGGCGAGCGCCTTGCGGTTCACGAACTCGGGACGGCTTTGTTGAAAACACCAGGTGGCTGGAACGTGGATCTGTTCCTCGAGACCGATCGCGAAGTCTTCGAGCGGGCCGTAAAAGTGGAGTATCACGGCAGACCCATAAGGTTTCTCTCCCTTGAAGACCTGCTTCGTTACAAACTTGAATTTCGTCGGATGAAGGACATCGCCCACATCATCGGCTTGTTGAGGGTCAACAAAGATCGTATCGATTGGGAGTACCTCAAACGCAAACTCGACCCCGAAGAGTTGGAGTACCTCGAGCGCTTGCGGGATGTCGCTTGGGGCAGGCGTGGAGCAACCGCTCTTTTCGGGTAAACTAATGAAAAAGGTCTATAAAGTAATCGAGAAACGATGTATAGATTTCAACGGTGGGTTCATTTGTCCGAGTTGTAGGAAGCTCTTGGTACCAGTACGCTTTGAGACGTGTTCGAAGAAACCGAAACTAGAATCCGAAGACGAGATCGGTGCCCTCCTCCCCTCCCTGAAGGAAGGGGCTTCCCGCCGCCAAAGTTAAAATCGTGCGAATACTTAAGTCCGTATCGAAGTGATTATCAAAGGTGATCGTGTGGAGCGCAAGCGATGGAGCGAGAATTTCAGCCAGTGGTTCCTTAACGTTTTGCGCACGGCAGACATCATGGAAACGCGTTATCCCGTCAAGGGGCTCTACGTCTGGCTCCCTTACGGCTTGAAGCTACGCAATCAGGTCTTTGCGATCATGCGCGGGTTGCTCGAGGGTAGCGGTCACCAGGAAGTACAATTTCCCCAGCTCATCCCTGAGGACATTTTCAAGAAGGAAGCCGAGCACATCCGAGGCTTCGAGGGTGAAGTCTACTGGGTGACCCATGGAGGACGCGACAAGCTCGATGTAAAGCTCGCGCTGCGTCCGACAAGTGAGACCTCCATCTACCCCATGTTCGCGCTCTGGATCCGCTCTCATGCCGATTTGCCGATCAAGATCTATCAGATTGTTAACATCTTCCGCTACGAGACGAAGATGACAAAGCCGATGATTCGCTTGCGCGAAGTAACGACTTTCAAAGAGGCACACACTGCCCACTCGACGCCTGAGGAGGCAGAGGCCCAGGTGCGCGAGTCGGTTCGGATCTACAAGCAATTTTTCGACGAGCTGGGGGTCCCATACGTCGTGACACGTCGCCCCGCTTGGGATACGTTTGCGGGGGCCCAGTACTCGCTGGCTTTCGATACTCTAGCACCTGATGGACGAACTCTCCAAATTGGTACTACCCATAATCTCGGGCAGAATTTCGCGAAGGTTTACGAGCTAAAGTTCGAGACTCCAAAGGGCAAGCACGAGTACGTGTACCAAACCTGTTATGGCATCTCCGAGCGTGTTATAGCGGCCGTGATGATGGTTCACGGCGACGATACGGGATTATGCTTGCCACCGGTGGTAGCGCCCATTCAAGCCGTCGTAGTCCCGATACCGTACAAAGGCGAAGAGGCGCCAATTCAACAGGTGGCGGAGGCGGTGACGAGCGAGCTGACGGGCGCGGGGATTCGAGCGCATCTAGATGGCCGTGATATCAGGCCGGGACGTAAGTTCTATTATTGGGAACGGCGAGGCGTCCCGCTCAGGTTAGAAATCGGGCCTGAGGATGTGAAGAAGGACCAAGTGACCATCGTCAGGCGCGATACGGGCGAAAAAAGTACAGTTCGAAGGCGCGAGCTCAGGGGCAAAATCAAACAAATGCTCGAAACAATAATGGCGAACTTGCGTGATCGTGCGTGGGGGCATTTCAGAGAGATGATTCACGAGGCTACGGATATCAAAACCATCAAGCGAACGATCGAGAAGAAGGGTGGCATCGTCCGGGTTCCGTGGTGCGGACAGGAGACATGCGGTACCTCGCTAGAAGAGCAAACTGGAGCCGACATCATCGGCCAGGAGTTCGAGGGCAAGCCAGCGCCTGGCATCTGTCCGGTGTGCTCAAAAAGAGCCAAGTTCAGCGTGCTGGTGGCAAAAACTTACTGAGCCTCAAAGCGTGTATAGTATCTCTTTCTCGGATGGAAAACCTGTTGGCCCCTTGTATTTTATTTTCAAGCCAGCTGCGGCCGATGCGAATTTCGCAGATTCGACGGCATCGTGTGTGTCCAGATATCTCGCCAAAAAAGCGGCGCCGAAGACATCGCCGGCCCCCGTGAGATCGCGCGCATCGACCTTCAAGCTCTTGACCTCATTAAATCCTTCCTCGGAAAGCACCGTGCATCCTTTCTCACCTTGGGTTAGGATGGCAACTTTTGGCCCCCACTCGACTAGGCCCTTCAGGATTTCCCTGGGGCTGCCTTCGAATACCCGAGACTCTTCCTTACCTATTTTCAGGATATCAACATGGGTTAGAAAATCACGGAAGTCATCGCGCGATCGAACTTCTACTTTTCCCCTCTCATCAATTCGTCTGAAGAGTCCCTGAGGGTCGAGCATCACCGTGTTTGTTTCCTTTTTTATTGACTTGAGCACATCTGCAGATATCTCGTCGGCGATTGGTGATACATAAAAACTCCGGGCATCTTGGTACGCTTTCGGTATGTCATCTGGCGAGATTTTGGCCGCGATGTACTTGCATTTTTGCTCCCTATTTCCGGCCTCATCGTAGACATTTTCAAAGGTCGTCGAGTGCTCGCCGATTACTGATATCCCCTCTGTGTCTAAACCAAACTTGCTGAAAATTGGCGGAAACAGCTCAGGAAAATCAACTCCTATCTTGGATATGATCCCCGCCTTTTTCCTGAGGGCAGCCAGTGCAAAACCAGCATAGGTGGGTGCCCCGCCCAGCGCATTTTCGATCACGCCCCAAGGAAGCACATTCACGTCGATAGAGATGTGTCCAACTACGATCGTGTCGAACTGCATGGTCATCGCTCCCTCTTGCCGGCTATAAATTCCTCAACTGCCCGCTTTGCATCCGTGTCGGGCATCTGAACGGGTGGGTGTTTGAAGCAATAGGCCGAAATGCTTATGAGCGCTCCCGCTATCTTTCGATCCAATGCTAACTTGATGGCGCGGATAGCGTCGATTACCACCCCCGCACTATTTGGCGAATCTTCGACCGAGAGCTTGACATCGAGGGTGAGCGGGACATCGCCGAACTTCTTGCCCTTCATGTGAATGTAGCATATCTTATTGTCCTCTAGAAACGGGACGTAATCGCTTGGACCTATCCGGAGTGGGATCTCGTATGGCACCTGACTGGCCACAGTCTCGGTCTTGCTTATACGCTTTGAGCTCAGGCGCTCCTCCTCGATCATGTTCAAGAAATCTGTGTTCCCTCCAATGTTCAGCTGGTAGCTCTCCTCTAGTTTCACCCCGCGATCGAGCAGAAGTCTCGCGAGGGTTCGGTGTAGAATCGTGGCTCCGACCTGCGATTTGATGTCGTCGCCGGCGCAGGGCAATCCGGCCTTCTCGAACTTTTCAGCCCAGTCCTTGCTGGAAACGATGAATTCTGGAATGCAATTAACGAACCCGCACCCAGCGTCTATGGCTTGCTGTGCGTAGTACCTCGAGCCCTCGTAGCTCCCCACGGGCAAGTAGTTTATCAGCATGTCCGCATCCGCGTCCTTAAGCACCTGGGCCACATCGACGGCCTCTTGCGTCTTATCGACTGGCACGACCCCCTTCAGGTACTTGCCCAAGCCATCTAGAACCGGCCCTTTTTGAACCTCAACTCCCAGCTCTGGGACGTCGCTGAACTTTATGGCACAATTGGGCTTGGTGAATATCGCCTCTGATAGGTCTTTGCCAATCTTGTTCGCGTCTACATCGAAAGCCGCGACGAATTTTATGTCGCGTATGTGGTAGTTGCCGAAGTTCACATGCATGAGACCGGGTACGAATTCACCCTCCCTCGCGTCTTTGTAATATTCAATACCTTGGACAAGCGAGGACGCGCAGTTTCCGACCCCAGCTATCGCAACTTTCACCTTTGGCATTACTATCCCTGAATTATCTCATATTTTTTATATATTCAAGCGAGAAAACTTATAAGGTTTGCGGTATCCCAAAGGATAGGGTCCGAGTTGGCCATCCGAAGACTCAAGCGAAAAACCACGGGCGAGTTGCTTTGGCCATACATCTTGCGTTTACTGCAAGAACGTCCAATGTATGCATACGAGATACGCAAGGAGATAAACAAAAGGTTCAAATGGAAACCAGCCTTGGTGACCTCCTATTTGGTGCTTTACAAGCTCCAGCGCGGCGGTCATGTCACAACCGAGTGGCGGGAGCAACGCGGAAGGCCGGCGCGCAAGTACTACAAGATCACCGCCGAGGGTCAGAAGTTGATGCGTGAGGCTGAGAAATACTTCAAGGATTTATATTTCACGCTTTTCCCGAAGAAAAAATCACCATCTTAGACGCCGCCGAGCGATGACCAACCGCTGGACAACAGTCAGGTGCGCCAAAACAACTATCAGAACTACCGCATAGCCAGTAAGAGCGAGCAATCCACCGATCGCCAATATCAGAAAGCGTTCCCCACGTTCGGCGATCCCGACAGCCAGTTCGCCCGACCCCTCAGCCTCGGCTCGGGCCCGCGTGTAGCTAACCAACAAGCTGCCAACGAGCGCCAAGATGCCCCATAGCCAACCAGGTAAATAGCCGACCTTTATCAAACCGCCGTAAATGATTCCCACAAAGATCAGCAGTTCCACATACCGGTCAGCAACCGAATCTAGAACTCCGCCGAATGCCGTCACCTTTCCAGCCAAACGTGCGACAGCACCATCGATTACGTCGAAGAAACCGCACGCCAGCAAGGCCAAACCTGCAAGCAATTGCTCGGCCCGTGCGAATAGGAACGCAGCGATTATTCCGAAGGCGATACCAATGCAGGTTAAGCTGTTTGGCGTAAAGCCCGCTCTGATGAAAGGTCTGGCGATGGATTCGATCAGGAAACCTATCCTGCCCCGGATTTCGCTAAGCATCCTCTAGCCTCGCAAAGTTTTTGCACATTTAACGTAAGTCTGTTTGGTGATTTGGTGATATATATTGGGCCTGCGGGAATCCCGATCCGCGCGAAGGGACTCGGAACTACGGGCGGCATCGAGTGCGTTTCAGAACTGGGATTGAACGCATTCGAGTGCGAATTCGTTCGCCGGGTTGGGATGGGCAACGAGGCAGCGAAAGAGGTCGGTGCATTGGCGAAGAGGCTAGGGATTCGCCTATCGGTCCACTGCCCCTATTTCGTCAACCTCTGTTCACTGGAAAAGGAAAAGCTCGAGGCATCCAAGAAGCGAATTTTGGACTCGATGGAACGGGCACACCACATGGGGGCCGACATAGCCATTTTCCACCCAGGCTTTTACGGCAAACTGACCCTCGAGGAAGCGTACCAAGCCGTCAGGCGCTCTTGCCAGGATATCCTCGAGCGAGCGAGGGCCAAAGGGGTGAGAGAGGTCAGACTCGGCTTGGAGACTATGGGGAAACAGTCGACTTTTGGTACACTAGAAGAAATAATCAGGATTTGTAAGGAAGTCAAGGGCTGCGTACCCGTAGTGGATTGGGCTCATTTGAACTGCAGGTACGGCGGATTTTTGAGGAAACAGGAAGATTACGCAAAAATATTCGATAAGCTGAGGCCGTTGAAATTGAAGCACTTTCATA
>CAZCRN010000048.1:0-5670 GCA_964501125.1 Hadarchaeota archaeon (SeqCode)
TGCACGATGACTCAATCGTCGGTTTATTTAAGATTAATGCAACACACCAGCGGTATCACAAGTTTTTTAATCATAATCTCGCAAATCCAATCTAGCTCGAGGTGAGTGATTGTCATACGTGTTCTGTAACTCGGAAAAGTGTACAGGTTGCCGAGCGTGCGAATTAGTCTGTTCGGGTTTTCATGAGCGAGTGTTCAACCCGCGCAAGTCACGCATTTATGTCGTCCGTGAGGAGCCAGCTACGGATATCGCAATCACCTGCCATCAGTGCAATAATCCACCATGCGCTCTAGCGTGCCCATTCGGTGCAATACGAAAGTTGCCCAGCGGTCTGGTCGAGGTAAACGCCGAGCGCTGCCGGGGTTGTGGATTATGCACGGAGGCTTGTCCATTTGGGGCAATTCGTGTCATCAATGGAATCGCGGTCAAGTGCGACCTATGTGGTGGAGACCCGGCCTGTATCAGACAATGTCCAGCCGATGCGTTGAGGCTAGCGGCACCCGAGCAAGTAGCGGCCGAGAAGCGCCGTAGGCAGGTCGCAAAGCTAATGCGCCCAAAGTTGGTGAAACTTGGGGTGATCAAGTGATGTTCATCTACAAGGGTTACACTGGCCGGTACCTGCGCATCGATCTAACCCGAGGCAAAGTAGCCGAGCATCCGCTGCAAAAGGAGTGGGCCCGTTATTACATCGGCGGAAGCGGGATGGGTGCACGCATTTTGTACGATGAAGTACCTCCGCGCGTCGATGCATTTTCCCCCGGCAATCGTCTAATCTTCGCAACTGGTCCGATAACAGGCACGGTTTTTCCACCGTCCGGGCGGTATTGTGTGGTCGCTAAATCCCCGCTGACCGGTATCTGGGGAGAGGCCCATTCTGGCGGTTACTTCGGACCTGAGCTGAAGTTCGCCGGCTATGACCTAATCGTGTTCGAGGGTCGGGCGCGCAAGCCCGTGTACCTAGTGATTAAGGATGACAAGGCGGAACTCCGTCAGGCCAAGGAACTCTGGGGCCACAATACAGCCGAGACCACGGATATGCTTGAAGAAGAGCTCGGCAAGGAAATTCGAGTGGCTTGCATCGGTCAGGCAGGCGAGCGGCTCGTTCGCTTTGCGTGCGTTATGAACGACCGTTATCGCGCGGCCGGGCGCGGAGGCCTTGGCGCGGTTATGGGCTCTAAGCGCCTTAAGGCAATCGCGGTTCGTGGAACCCAGGATATCGAGGTCGCCGACTTCGATCGCGTCTATGAGCTGGCCGAGGAAGCCCACGCGCGTTACACAACTGGCGGCTGGGGCGAGGCCTGTCGGGGATCGCTCGGAAAGTACGGTACGACCGGCCTGATCGTATGGGAGCTCGAGATCGGCAGGTTACCGACGAAAAACCACTGGGTTGGGGTGTTCGAGTATGGGGACGACATAGGTCCCGAGCGCATTCGAACCGAGCACCGCATCCACCGTCGCGCTTGCTTCAACTGCCGGATCCAGTGCAAGTACGTTTCGCGCGTGCAAAAGGGCCCATATGCGGGAACGATATCCGAGGGCCCGGAGTACGAGACCCTCTTCGCATTGGGAAGCAACTGCCTCAATCGCGATCTCTCATCGATCTTGCGCGCTAACCTGCTTTGCAACCTCTACGGGATGGACACGATCAGCTGCGGCAAGGTCATAGGTTTCGCGATGGAGTGCTACGAGCACGGTTTGCTGAGCAAACAGAAGCTCGGTATATCGCTCGAGTGGGGAGATGGAGATGCGGTAGTCAAGTTAACTCAAATGCTCGCACTGCGCAAGGGTTTTGGCAACGTATTAGCCGAGGGCGTCCGAATCGCGGCCAAGCGAATCGGCAAGGGAGCCGAGCGATACGCGATGCACGTCAAGGGGATGGAGCTCTCGGGCCAGGATGGTAGACCTCACCAATCGGTCGGTTTATCGCATGCGATAGCGGTCCGGGGTGGGGATCATCTTCGGGCGCTATCTTCGATAGATGAGCTAGGATACAAGGAGGTCGCGACCAAGCGGTTCGGGAAGGCAAAAGCCAAAGCCATCTGCAACCTGCACTCGGTCGAGCATAAGGGGGTGCTCGTGAAGGATGTTGAGGATCTCTACGCGGTGGTGGATTCGCTCATCACTTGTAAGTACGGGACTATGTGGCCCCCGATGTTTTACTTCGATGATTACGCGAGACTCTTGCCAGCCGTCACTGGGATCAAGGATTTCGCGCGGGTGGCTGAGGTCCGGGCCGCCGCCGAGCGCATTGTGAACCTGAAGCGAGCATTTAACGCCAGGCTTGGGCTGAGCCGTAAGGACGATACACTGCCCGATCGGTTCTTGAAGGAGCCGATGCCTGCGGGGCCAGCGAAGGGCAAAGTCGTTGACCTAGAGCCGATGTTGGACGAGTATTATCGCGCTCAAGGCTGGGATGTTCGCACCGGTTTGCAAAAGTGCCGAACCCTTGAGCGTCTGGGATTGCGGGAAGTAGCGCGGGAGTTGGCGAAATGCGGAGCGCTAGCAAAAAGGTAAAAGATTGCACGAACCACTTGGAGACGGTGACCTGATGGTCGAGCTCTACGGCCGTGACCTGATAACGACCCAAGAGTGGTCGCGTGAGGAGCTCGATGCAACCCTAGAACTCGCGAGGGATTTGAAAAAGAAATACTATGCAAAGGAGTTACAGCCCATCCTCCGGGGAAAAACTCTCTTCATGCTTTTCTACAATACCTCGACTCGAACCCGAGCGTCTTTCGAGGCGGCGATGACAGCTTTGGGCGGACATGCGCAGTTCGTCGATATCACCACCACACGGATCGGCGAGGGGGAGCTCCCTAAGGATATGGCGCGGATGTACGAGCGCTATGGGCACGGGCTAGGCATTCGGATTCTCGAATCAGCAGTTGGTTACGTTTATGGCAAAGGCAACGCTGTCATCCGGGAGTATGCCAAGCACTGCGAGGTCCCCGTGATCAGCATGGCAGACGATATGTATCATCCTTGCCAAGGGCTCGCCGATATCCTGACCGTGCAGGAGAAGTTGCAGAAGCCTGAAGGTAAAAAATACGTTATCATGTGGGCGTACTCGGACAAGATCCGCTCCTGGGGAAGCGTTCAGGAGGAGGCCCTGATCATGAGTCGCTATGGCATGGATGTTACCATTGCAGCTCCAAAGGGATTCGAGCTAGACTCGAAGATCATGGATCTCTGTCGCGAAAACGCTAAGGCAAGCGGTGCGGACTTCGAGATCACCGATGACTTAAAAGGTGCGCTAAAGGGTGCCCACATCGTTTTCCCGCGGAGCTGGGCCTCGCACGCGTGCATGATGGAGGGGCTGGAGAGGTTCGGGAAGGAACGGGAGGTAAAGCTACACGAGCGATATCGCGACTGGATCCTCACGCAGGAGCTGATTGAGCTGATGGATCCGAAATCGATCATCATGCACGTGCTTCCCGTGTTCCGGGGGCAGGAGGCTACGGACGAGGTGATGGACGGTCCCCACTCGGTGATCTACGACCAGGCGGAGAACCGGTTGCACGCCCAGATGGCGGTGCTGGCGCTGACGATGGGCAGATAAATAAAATCGTTTTCTGGTCTTTCATTAAATTACTGAAATCGATCGTTTGTCCTCGCTGACTAGGTTCTCGTATGTCGCCACGAGCCTAAGACCAACTACTCCGCGTTCTACCTCGGGAACAAATAGAGAAGCGACAACGTAGCTGAAACTGATCAAAGCGATCGCAGCTCCTGCCACCGCGATAAACTTGGCTCGTATTTTCATCACTTCCAAATCAAAATTGAAGCCCTAAAATCGGCAAAATTCGCGGATTCTCACTGCGATTTTCGCAAAAGATTTAATACGCCCGCAAATGCACGTAGGAAGCGATTTGCATGGTTTTGGACAAGCTCGACCTCGCGATTTTGAAAAGGCTTCTCGAAGATGGCCGGCTCGCTTACGTCAAGCTCGCGAAGGAACTCAAGGTCCCCGATACTACGATTCACTTCCGGATAAAACGTCTGCAAGAACTCGGAGTCTTAAAGGGCTTCACAGCCATCATCGATCCGCGCAAAACCGGGCTGAAGGATTTGGCGATCATAAAATTGAAGATCGAGCCCCACCCCGTCGAGTTCCTAACGGAGGAGCGTTTAGAAGAGATCGCGGCAGAGTTCGGAAAGCTCGCGCACGTTAAGTTCTTGGCGACCTCGGTCGAAGCCGGGGAGCTCATCGCGATCGTTGGAGCCGATGACCGTCGAGTAGTGAACAAGATCGCGGCGCAGATGAAGCGGAGTGGCGGGATAAAAGAGGTCGAGCTCATAAGACTCTCCGAGGTCCTGAAGGGCTACCTGCCTATCGCTTCGATCTAGCTGGACTACGCTAGCTTTATGAGTTTTATTTCGTCTAAATTGCAAGTGCCCAAACTTTTCTCTTGGGCGAGCCTCAAGTGCTTAACGCGAAACGGGTTGCGCTCCAACAACTTCGCCCCGATCGCATCGGCCGCAACCGGGTCCTCCGAAAAAATCATCACGCCATACTCCCTCGTTCGCCCACCGAGTTCCGAGTCGAGACCGAGCCTCCCATCGATCACCGCGAGGTCTGGTCGCTTGTATGAATTTATATCGACTATGCTTTCACTTAGCCCGAGCTTGTGGAATCGCCCTTTGTCACCTCCAATTGTCGCTCCAAGCATGTTCTTGATTGAAAGTGTCACACATGCTTGAGAGTGTCGCTTTAGGACCGCAGCAGAAACTAGATAGGAGTCTTTTAGCGTTAGCGGAAACTCGAAGCGCTTTAACACCGCAGCTTTGGGATTCTCTAGCACCTCGAATTCATCTCGGTTCAGGTCGACGAGCCTCACCCCATACCGCTCGGCCAGCTCGACATAGCCTTGCCCCCGATAAATTGTGCGCGTGTCACCAAATCCCGAGCCCTCTGCGATGATTACCTCGTTTCCCTTGCGAAAGTATTTGATAAGTGCCTCGATTGTTTCAGGCGGGGTTGTAACTGGGTAGGGGCGATTGGTGATCAGGTTTGGCTTTATCACGATTTTTTTACCTCGGACCTTGACGCCGAGTTCCCCCAGCCCCTTCGGAACCATCACGACCGGATCTTTTCCTTTGACCACGATGACTCTCGACAAAATTTACACCCCAGTAAACTCACCCGCGGCATTTCCCAACGATCGGGATCTCGCGACCGCAGCCCGGGCATCGATTCTCCTGGAGGTCGGCTTTTACCAATTCGAGACCGTAGCGTTCGATGAGCAACCTGCCGCAACCAGGGCAGTACGTGTTCTCGTAGCGGTGCCCTGGAACGTTTCCGATGTAGACGTACTCGGCACCTTCCGACACGGCTATCTCGCGGGCCCGTTCAAGCGTCGAAACCGGAGTCGGAGGAGCATCGAACTTGTACGCCGGATAGTAAAGGGTGAAGTGAAGCGGGGTTTCAGGACCGGTTTCGCGGAGGTGTCGCTTGGCGAGTTCGCGTAGTTGCTCGGTGCGATCGTTGACACCGGGGATCACTAGGTTCACGACTTCGACATGCATCCCAAGTCTTTTTGCTTCGTGTATGTTTCGCCACACGACCTCGACATCTGCGTTATCGTACTTACGGACCGCATCTGCATCTCCCTTGATGTCGAAATTCATGGCATCTAGGCCTGCATTGCGAAGCATCCGCAGAGCCTCGAG
>CAZCRN010000049.1:0-5650 GCA_964501125.1 Hadarchaeota archaeon (SeqCode)
CCGCCTAAAACCCACAAATTCGGGGGTTTGGGGACGAAAGTGTCAAACTTCAGGTGTTAGACAGATGAAAAAGGAGAAAATCAGCGTAAAAGACATGGCCATAATTTCTTTGGTTTCATTCTTACTCGCGTTCTCAATTTTCTTTTTCCTTTGGAAGCTCCGAGGGCCCGAATACAAATACGAAATAGTTTATCCAGAGAATCCGCAGCAATATATCCAACCCGAAAATACTGCGGTTCAGCAACTCGCTGGGCAGCTGGGATCCGTGGAGAGGTGTTACTACTGGGTAGCTCAAAACATCAAGTATGTTCCAGATTACAGCCTCGGATCGGCCGAATATTGGCAATACCCCAACCAAACCATTCAGAGAAAAAAGGGCGACTGTGAAGATTTTGCAATATTGTTGTGCAGCTTGATCCGAGCAAAGGGAACACCGGCGGAGGAGGTCAGGGTGGTGGCAGGTCTGGTGCCCAGCGATGGCGAGCCCGTTGGGCATGCTTGGGTGGAATTATGGTATCAAGGAACTTGGCTACCTCTCGAAGCAGCGACGAGGCGACGACTGCCCCCGCCACCCTTCGAGTATTACTTAACCCACACTCACCCTGAATATGAACGATTGTACTGGTTTAACGACGTTTCTTACGAAATACTGTAGAGATTCAGCGATTAGCCCATTAGCATCGTCATAATTGCCTTCTGTACGTGCAAACGGTTCTCGGCTTCTTCAAAGTAAAGCGAGTGCTCGTAGGTATCTAGCACCTCATCGGTCACTTCCTGTCCTCGATCAGCTGGCCCACAGTGCATGTAGTAGGCCTGGTTGGTGACGTCGAGCAACTCTCGAGTCGTGATCCAATCCTTGAACTTTGCCTGATAGGCGGTGGCACCTTCCTTGTCGACCTTTTCACCATAAGGCGGCATGAATTGCTTTGGTGACCAAGCCTTCGGATACACGAAATCGGCCCCCTCGAAGGCCTCGCGCATGTCGTTAGATATCTCGAAGCTCCCCCCGTATCGGTTCGCATTTTCCTTTGCGGTCTTGATGACCTCATCTTCGAGTTCGAAGCCCTTGGGGTGGGCTAGGACAACATCCATCCCGAACTGGGTCGTTATCAGAACTTCGCTCTGAGGAACCGCGAGGGGCTTGAGGCCACCGGAGTAAGCATAAGATACCACGAACTTCTTTCCCTGAAGCTTTGCGGCCGCCTCTCGCACCGCCAAGATATCCGCAAGCGCTTGGAATGGGTGGTAGAGGTCGTCCTCCATATTCAGCACGGGCACATCGGCCCAGCGTGCGAACTCTTCGATGATCCGGTGTCCCCGGCCGATGATCCACTTCGCGGGGTCGCCGTAAATCCGAATGGCGAGTGCATCGCCGTAGCGGCTCAGCACTCTCGAGACATCCGAGATGGATTCCGTTTTGTAAGGTATCATGTCCTCGGGCAGGGTTGGGGTGTACATATCTTGAGGGCTGAGGAAGTGGGCGTGGCCGCCAAGCTGATAGATGCCCGCTTCGAAGGAGTTTCTCGTACGAAGGGAGCGATTGTAGAACAACATGAATAAAGTTCTTCCGGGCAAATACGGCGTTTCAACTTTGGACTTAAACTTCTTCTTTAAATCCTCCGCTGCATCCAAAACTCGCTTGATTTCCTCCTGGCTGAAATCTTGCGTGTTGAGGAAGTCCTTCCCTTTAAGGGCACCTACATACTTCGGTATCTCCACGTGGGCACCTCCGTTGGATAACATTTGCGCTGTGAATTTAAGAGTGAGGGTTACGGCTCCACATCTCCTCACGCTCCCATTAGTTGTGAGTGACGCTCACAACTAAGCAAAAACCCATTCAAAAATGTGCAGAGATCAAATCTTACAAAAGTAAACCCAAAGTTTAAAGCAAACTTGAGCGATTAAACGACTTGGTCTGGTGAAAAATCGTGAAAATTCTCGTTGACAAGAGCAAGTGCACAGGCTGTCGACTCTGTGTTTTAGTTTGCTCGCTGAAACATGAAGGTCTATGCAACCCGGGCAAATCGAGGATACGAATCGAGCGCCCGACGCTTCAACTGGATTTGCCAATCGTGTGCCGCCAATGTGATAAACCGAGGTGCGTGGATGTTTGTCCACAAGGCGCTCTCACTCAAGCTTCGAATGGCGCGATTCAGGTTAACGAGGAGCTCTGCACTGCTTGTGGGGTCTGCCAAACCGCGTGCCCGTTTGACGCCATCTGCATGCACCCATCGAAACATGTTGCCATGGTCTGCGACCTCTGCGGAGGAGAACCCGCTTGTGTCAGGTACTGCGTACTTGGTGCTCTGGGGGTGAAGTGAGTGCGTGGGTATGGCGGGAAGATTCTGCACGTTGACCTCTCGAGCGGTGAGGTGACCAAGCGCGAGCTAGATGATGGATTCGCGCGCAAATATGTGGGAGGAAACGGATTCGGGGCCCGGCTGCTATATGATCACGTCAAGCCGAAGGCTAATCCCCTAAGCCCCGAGAATTGCCTCATCCTCGCGCCTGGAGCATTCTGTGGCACGCCGGTACCGGTGGCCTCTAAATCAGGCTTTTATGCGAAGTCCCCCCTTACGGGCGCTTTCGGCGAGTCCATGTTTGGTGGAGGAATAGGCCCTGAGCTCAAGTACGCGGGCTATGATGCATTGGTGATCACGGGCAAGGCTGAGAGGTGGTCGTACTTGTGGATAGATGATGCCGATGTTAGCATAAGAGACGCCACACTACTGCAAGGTCTCTCGACGTTCGATTCGATTAAGGAGGTTCGGGATGACTTGGGTGATCCAAATGTCATGGTTGCTGCAATCGGGCCCGCAGGTGAAAATCTGGTAAAATTCGCGAGCATAGAGTGTGATTATCGCCAGGCCGGCCGCACGGGTCTAGGAGCCGTGATGGGCTCTAAGCGCCTAAAGGCGATCGCTGTGCGTGGAACGGGAGATCTCGAACTAGCGGATCCGAAGCTGATGGAGAGACTTTTAGCCAAATGGTACGACCGAATCTCAGTTCACCCTCATGCGATTGCCGATATCAAGTATGGCACGGGAGAGTTCATCGGGGTTATAAACGAGGTCTATGGGGTCTTCCCTACTCGGAACTGGAAAGACTCGAGCTTCGAGGGTTACAAGACTATCGCCCCCCAATACTGGGTGCCGAAGTACTTGGCCAAGAGCAAAGCGTGCTTCGGCTGCATCAAGCCCTGCGGAAAACTCTTCATTATCGACAAGGGGCCCTACGCGGGAACGGTTATCGATGGCCCAGAGTTCGAAACCCAATACTCCCTTGGCGGCTGTGTTGGGAATGCTGACCCAGAGGTGCTGGCGAAAGCCAACGAACTCTGTGACTCGCTTGGGATGGACACGATCTCTGCAGGCGTGGTGGTCGCTTGGGCTATGGAATGCTACGAGCGCGGTTTACTGACACCGAGGGACACAGGGGGTCTCGAGCTGAAATTCGGCGATGCTAGCGCCATCTTAGGCTTGCTGAAAATGATAGCCAATCGCCAAAACATCGGTGACTTGCTAGCGGAGGGCGCGCGCGAGGCATCGAGGCGCCTCGGGAAAGGCTCGGACACCTTCGCCATACACGTAAAGGGTTTGGAACCACCTGCGTACGACGTGCGGGGCTTGAAGGGCTTAGCCCTGGGATTCGCTGTTTCGACCCGCGGAGCTTGCCATCTACGTTCCTGCGCTTATGCGCCGGAGCTTAGCGGGGGATGGTGGAGGTTCAAGAATGTGGATAGGCTCTCGACTAGAGGTAAAAAATACGTTAAGACTGCGGAGGATGTCATGACCGTGTATGATACCGTGGGTGTCTGCAAATTCACGCGGCACTTCTACTTCTTGGAGGAGTTGAAAGGTTTCTTCAAAGCTGTTCAAGGCTATGAGCTTAAGGTAAAAGACATGCTCGAGCTGGGCGAGCGCATCTACAACTTGGAAAAAGCGTTCAATGTGCGTGAGGGGCTTGACCGACGTCACGATACTTTGCCCCCACGAGTGATGGGCGAGCCCGTTCAGGATGGGCCTTCGCAGGGACACCTCGTTTCGCGAGAGGACTTGGATAGCATGCTCAATGAGTACTACTCAGCGCGCGGTTGGGACTCGAGCGGGATACCAACTCGGGCGAAGCTCGAGGAACTCGGTTTGAAAGATGTCGCGGACGATTTGAAGCTGAGGTAACTCGATGGAAGTCATCTACGACGGCAAGACGAAGCGCTTAGTCCGGATTGATGATCGAATGTTGTTGCAGTTCAAGGATGCGATAACTGGGGACGCCGCTGGAAATGTAGATCCGGGCGGTAACTTCGTCGTTGGGCAGCTTCAGGGCAAGGGCGCTGCATCGGCGAGGGTCGCCGCTCACCTTTTCAAATTGTTGGGCAACGCCGGGATAGACACTCACTTCTGTCGACTGCATTCGAACACTGAAATTGAGATCTCGCCTGCATCCAGAATTCAGCTAGAGGTCGTGTACCGCGCTCGGGCCTATGGGAGTTTTCTTCGCAGGTATAGAGGCCACGTGGAGCCGATGGCCGAGCTCGATGTTGTAGAGTTCAACCTCAAAGACGACGCACTCGGTGACCCGCTGATAGAACACCACGCGATAATAAAGCTCAGAATTGCGAGCGTGGAGGAACTTGAACACATGCGGGCCACAGCTCGCAAGGTCGCGGGAGTTGTGGCAAAGGAGCTCACCGGCCACGGGTTGGAACTAATCGATTTGAAAGTCGAGTTTGGGCGCATTGACGATAAACTCGTGCTGGTAGACGAGCTAAGCGGAGATACCATGCGGGTTTATGATCCAGCAGAAAAAAAGCTGCTAAATCAAATAGAGCTCGCCGAAAAACTCGGCATCACTTAGTTAATTTCTCAACTTCTTCCTCTGAGAGTTCGCGGTATCCCTTCTCATCTATTGCAGCAACGACTACTCTATCACCAGTCGCGGCATCGCGCTCGATCGCCGTTTTGATCGATTGTGCCGCGAGCTTGAGACCATCCTCGAGCTTCATATCATCGCGGTACTGCTGCTCGAGAACACCATATGCAACGGTCGAACCCGTCCCCGCACTCGCGAATTTTTCCTCCTCTATTTTGCCGCCGACGGGGTCTAAGAAGTACAGACGAGGTTGGTCTTCGTCAACGCCGCTGAGTATTCCAGATGCTATGAGCGGGAATATCCGGCGGCCATGCAATAGGTTCGATGCCACTTGGGCCAAGCTTTTGACGGATATCGAACGCTTCTGAGCGAGCCGATAAAGATTGGCCTCGGTCTTGAGCAAGTTGACAAGGCTCTGAACATCGCCAGAGCTGCCCGCGATCGCGGCCCCGATCCGATCCTCGAGTTTGAATATTTTGCGGACACGCTTACTCAGCACCAAGTAATAAGCGGTTCCCCGGGTATCGGATGCCAAAGCGATACCATCCTTGCAGCGCAAACCGACGACCGTGCCCGTAAAGCCGAACATGTTATCAAACCCCAATCTGGCCAGCCGGTATAAAACATCATCGTCGGGCTAGCGTCCATGCAAGTACTGCGATTAGAGCTACGAGCACGATGCACAAAGCGATGAGCATGAGATCTAACAATTCTTCGATGGGACCAGGAGGGGTTAGGGTAGAGCTGATTATCCTACCCTCAGCTAAAAATTCACCAT
>CAZCRN010000050.1:0-5639 GCA_964501125.1 Hadarchaeota archaeon (SeqCode)
CGCAAAACTCGCGAGGAAGGAGAAAAATCAGTCGGCGAAGAGCACATCGAGGATGATTTTCGGATCGAATTCGACCAAATCCTCGTACCGCTGGCCTGTCCCTATGAATAGAATCGGTTTACCTGTCACATGAGTTATCGAAAGGGCAGCCCCACCACGAGCATCGGCATCCATCTTGCACAGGATTGAACCATCGATGCCGACTGCTTGGTCAAAAGTTGAGGCTTGCTCAACCGCATCATTGCCCGTGAGGGCATCACCTACGAAAATCGTGAGGTCGGGCTTGACGACCCGGCAGATTTTTTTCATCTCATCCATCAAGTTGACATCCGTTTGCATTCGGCCAGCGGTATCCACCAGCACTACATCCCGTCCCTTTGCCTTGGCATGGGCAACCGCATCATATGCCACGGCAGCTGCATCGGCACCGCGCTTGTGCTTGATCATCCGCAAGCCAAGGCGATCAGCATGGATTCCGAGTTGCTCGATTCCGGCTGCACGGAATGTATCGGCTGCAGCTAGTACGGGTTTATAACCACGATCCGTGAGGTACTTTGCGAGCTTTGCGATTGTCGTCGTCTTACCGCCACCGTTTATGCCAACAAAAACCAAAACAGCCGGCTCACCCCGAGCGCGTTTTGCATCGATGATTTCAAGCACGTTCACTTTTTTCTCGGTTGCCAAGACCTCATGGATGGCTTTACGTAACGCCTCCTCCGCGAGCTTGCGCGGGTCCTCGGTCAAGCCAAGCTTGCGAGTCGTGAGCTCCGCTCTTGCGCGTTCGAGGATCTTATCAGCAACGGGTACAGCGACATCACTTTCTAGCATGCCAACTTGGAGCTCCCAGAGGATATCCTCGACATCAGCAGGAGCTAGCTCCCGGCGAGTGATACGCTTAACAGCTCGCTTGAATTTCTTCCGTAACTTTTCGAACACGTTAACTCCCCAGTTAACATTCCTCTCCAAAAGTTTTGTGAACCAAAGTGTTAAACGTTTTCAATTCATCGAGCAAAATCTGTCTGACCCTCTCTCGATCCACAGCTGCCGCAGCTTCTAATATCTTGTCGGTGTTTTCATTGCTTGGATGTCTGCGGGCATCGTTTAACCATCTGTAAACAGCCACTCTGCTTACGCCTACCACCTTTGCCACATCTTCAATAGATAATGACTCATCAAACAAAACGGACAAGAGTCTGAGTCTACCTTTCCTGCTTATGAATTCACTGAGACCGTCAAATTTCGTTTGAATGTTAACTCCCCAGTTAACATTTGGCCGAAGGTGGTTTATATTCCGAAAACGGGAAAACTTGTTAACTCCCCAGTTAACAGACTTTTGTCCTCAATGGGGTTTTATTTCTCCTTCACTTTCGCCAAAATCCGTTCGACCTCTGGCCTGAGTACTTCGACACGTTTACCGAGCTTTTCGAGCTCCTTCCGCGCCTGCTCTATAGCCTGCCCAACCTCAGTCGCGCGAGCATTAAGCGATTGTATCGCATTTTCGATGCTGCGCTCGGCCGCGATACCGGCACCGAGCCCAGTTATGACCTTATCGGTTTTCGGCAGCTTGGCCGTGACGAACGAATCGGAGCCTAGCGGCACGAGGATCTCGGTATCCGGCTTGGCCTCCTTAGCAGCTTTGATCGTCTCCATCGTTGCTGAGAGTTCAGACAGGGAAGCTGCCAAGATTGCGATTTGCTGGTTTAGCAGATCCGCCGTTATCTGGTGTTCGCCGAGCTCGGTTATAACACGTTGAAGCTTCTCCCTATCTTCGGGTTTCAGTTCGGCTAAGAGCCGCCGGAATCTCTCTTCGGGCGTTTGTTCTTCCATTCGATTACCCTTAGGATGTAGGTCTTCCGGTCTTTTATCCCTCGGGTTTCAGCTCTGTTATTTCGGAAATGCGAATCAAGTTCCGCTTGACCTTGTGCTTACTCCCAATCTCGGAGTACACGCGCTCGAGGGCTTGAGCTTCAGATAAAGCGCGGAGTTCACGCGTAAAAATTTGCCACTCGACACCTTGTCTGAACTGGCCCCTTATACGAAAATTCTTGATCATCCGCACCCCTCAGATGAAGCCTAATGAGCTTTCGATCCTACCGAGTTCAGGGCCAGTCGTGGATTCTCCAACCAGAACACCATGTGAGGTCGCAATCAAACAAGCCCCCACATATTTTACCCCGCCACATGCAGTGCCAACATCAGCTGGAACACCGAGAACGCTTTCCACAACCTTTAGCTCTTCCTCGGAGATATCGGGGTGGACGAGGGCCCCTTTATTTGTCGCAACAGCTGCAGCACCCACATTCCTGAGCCCCGCAATTGTACCGCGTTCGACGGGCACACCAAGGGCCTCGCGGATGGTTGTGAGGGCTTCCATCGATAACTCTGGACTCACCAACGCCCCTTTGTCATTCGCTAACACCATGTTTCCCATTGCTGTGTGTTTGTCCGGCACGCGCGCGACCCTTATACCCAATTTAGATAGAGCCCTCTCCTCATCGGCCTCGAGCAAGTTCGAAACTACCAAGCCATTCGAGTTGCCTGCCGATAAGACGCCCAGCAGGGGGGATCGGCTTATGGACGCTCGCACCACCTTCACATCTAGCACTTCCGCCGCGCGGTTTTCGTGAACGGCACCCAACCCGGCAGGTAGAAGGGCCACTTGGTCGGTTGCTAAAGCGAAGATACCTAGAAATGGTGAGTGATCGAGGTTCAAACGCGCGATCGGCATGAAGTCACCTCATCTACTTTATTCCGCGAGAAACGCCTCGACCGAACCATCATCTTGTTTGACCGCACGCACGCGTATGCGGGGTGGTGCCTTTTCTATCCCCCGCTCCCAGAGCTTGCGATTCAATTTTTCGTCGAGCTTTATCTCCTCGGACTTCATGTGACGCTTTAAAAACTCACGTGTGAGTTTGACGGCGCGTGCTGCACGTTGTTTCTTGGGGGCCTTATGGACTTCACGGAGCGGGATGATGTAAATGCGCTCTTCGGGCACGCGAACACCTATGGCTTTATGCGTTGACGGCGCCAATGACGGCGTTTTCGATGGGTGCGCACCCTGCCCATGGTTTTCACCATTACCCAAACGGGTACGCGGCGGGTATGCTTATGGGCCTTTGCGAGCCTGCGTTTCAGAGCCGATGGTTTGTACCTCGCCATTCACTTCCTCCTTATCTTAAACTTGGGTTTGCGCCGTTGGAGCCGGCTTAAAATTTCACGCAGCTGGGCATCGGTGATCTTGGAGGTGATCCTCCCGGCCTGAGCGAGCTGGATGAGCTGTAGCTCTATCTGCTCCGCGAACTCGGGCTTTGCCGTGCGTATGGTGCCAAGCCGGCTGCGTGCCTCGGGTGTCAGTATTTGTTGTATGGCCAGCCGTTTTTGGATTTCATATTGCCTGCGGAGCTCCGCCTGACGTTGCTGTTCGGCCAGCCTGGCTTGGAGCTCCCGGAGCTTGCGCTTTCGAATCTCCTCTTCACTTTCCATCGGCGGTCACTTCCCAGCTTTTATTTGCCCGGCGATGCGGGCTAGGAGAGATGTGGCCTTTGGTGTGGCCTTCCTGCCCCCACGCTCGATTTTTGTTACGAATCCCGCCCCTTCGAGCTGCTGCAATACTACCCGAATGATCTTGCCACTTCCCTTGCGAAAATGCTCAGGTGCAGATCCGCGTTTCTGACGACCACCATAGTAAGTGCGCAGCCTCGAAACTCCTATTGGACCATCTAAACAAATGCGTCGCAAAACTGATGCGGCCCGGGTATACCACCAATCCAGTTGCTCTGGCATGCGCTCTTTATGAACACCCGTTCTAACGTAGCGGCTCCACTCAGGCGGTTGGAGTTCCGGCAGTTTTTTTAGCTCCTCCGCTAGCCGCTTGATCAATGCATCTGGTGGCACATCCCGAATTGGCATCCGATCCCTCGAGCAACTCTCTGGGTTAATTGTATTAACGCTTTCTTGGTTTGTAGGGCACGCGCATCTGGTGCCCACATCGCAGGCAAGTTATCACCACGTGGGGTGGGCGCTTAGGCCGAGTTCGTACCCGGCATGTGACCCCGGGTTTCAGAAAGGCCAAACATCGCTTACAGAACTTCCGCTTGAGATGGGCCGGCAACCTGACGTTATATCGAGTGGACAGACGTCGGGCTAGCTGCACGTATCTATCAGCTAGCTCGCGGTGCTTTGGGAACACTTGGTCTGCGAGCTCAAACAAACGCTCGATGCGCTCGGCCGCTATGAGCTTGTACTCGGCCCTTAACTTGCGAAAATCCCGTGCGGACACGCAATCGCCTGTTATCGCGGGTTCAAACGCTTGTTACTCTGCCGCCCAAACAAAAATATGCTTGGTGCATACCGATAATGGGGCCCGGATGGCCTTTCCTCTGAAAGACGAGAACCCAACCGAAATCAAACCGATCCTAACGATATTCCTAATAGTCGTAAATGTGGTCATCTTTGCCATCTGCCTTCTTTCAGGGACATTTGGCAACATTGTTGATTCCTTTGGGATGAAACCTGCCCACGTGCTTTCCGGCAGGGAATTGCATACCTTTTTCACATCAATGTTCCTACACGGCGGCTTCCTGCACCTGATCGGGAACATGTGGTATCTTTGGATATTTGGCGACAATATCGAGGACGCGTGCGGCCGCGGGAGGTTTATTCTGCTGTATCTCATCAGCGGATTGATCGGGGCCCTTGCGCACGCCCTCTATTCTCCAGGGTCGATGATTCCGACCATCGGGGCATCTGGGGCCATCTCGGGGGTCCTCGGAGCGTACGTGGTGCTATACCCGAGGGCCAAGGTTTACACGCTCATACCTTTCTTCATTCTTTACGTTGTCAAGATTCCAGCGATAGCCTTTATCGGATTTTGGTTCGTGCTTCAGGTACTGAGTGCATCGGTACCGGTCGTCGCCGGGGTGCCCGCGACCGTTGCTTATCTAGCACACATCGGCGGGTTCCTGGCGGGTGTTGCTCTGATCTACCCGCTAAGAAAGAAGTGAGGTACGCTTGGCGGGATTTACCTCCTCAAGAATGAATTTAGGATTCGGCAGCTGCGTCTGACCGCGAGCATACTCGTACCCCCCCTCGACAGACTTATATGTTGTTATATGTTAAGTATAACTGATAAAAAATGCCAAAACTCACCACGATTGCCATAAAACCGGAAACCCGAGAGAAGCTGAAGCGCTTTGGGATGAAGGGGGAGAGCTACGATGAGGTAATCAACCGGCTGATGCGAGAGAGAACAATGGAAGTCGCCCTCCCACGAGAGCCGGGGACCCTCGAGGAGGTTGAGCGCTTACTGGAGGAGGGGGACTACGTCACCGCCGCAGAGCTCAGGAAGAGACTTGGGCTATGAAGTCGTGTTCTATCCCCCGGCTCAAGAATACCTCGAGCGCCTGAAACGGATATCTGAGGGTGAGGCGAGGGATCTATTCGAGACTGTGGTTAAGGCGCTCGAGCGCGACCCGTTCAAGAGGCGAGCCAAGGTAGATATCAGACCTTGGAAGGGGCCCCAGTACGACTACCGCATCAGGAAGGGAAGGCACAGGTTCGGTTACAGGATCGCCAAGAAGGAGAAGACCGTTCACGTGCTAAGAGGATGGTTCAAGTATACTGATCGGGTGGCACGT
>CAZCRN010000051.1:0-5614 GCA_964501125.1 Hadarchaeota archaeon (SeqCode)
GAGTATCTACTTCATGTCGACCTACAACACCAATGTGGCCCTCGAGCATGCAGCGGCACGGGTAATGCGGGAGAAGTGCGATAGCGTTCTTACGACCCTACAACACGCTAACGCTCCCGGCTCGCAGAGTTCGCTGATGGACCACGTTTACCAACATTTGGCGCTGGAGGAGCAAACCATTCCAGAGAACAAGTTGAAATTGTATATCCGCAACGTTTTAACATCGGTTAGCGTGACGAATTATGATATCGGTTTCATCGCGGTCCATGAAAACAAGGAGTTTGAGGTGTATACTGGGGCAGGCAGAATACCGCTCTACCAATCTAGCTTGTCACTCGTGTACGGTCCCGAGGAATTAACCGTGGCAGTACAATTTCTCAAGGGGGATAGTTGATGAAACCTGAAGTGCTTGAGCAAATCGAAGAGCTGCTAGACGAACTTCGAGAGCATGCTGCCCGAGGGGTGCCAATCATGGTTGAGGGCCCCCGTGATGAGGGGGCATTGCGTGAGCTCGGCGTAAGCGGAACGATGCTTCGTGTTTCCGGCACGAAAAAGACCATCTTAAATTTCCTTGAGGGGCTGGCCACTTATGAGCAAGTAGTCATCCTCACGGATTTCGATCGGGCCGGCGATGAGCTCGCCGAATTTTGCGCCGCCCATCTGAAACGATTGGGGCCCGAGCCGATAGTCGAAATACGCGAGAAACTCAAAGTGCTCCTGCACAAGGATGTTAAGGATATCCAAGGACTAGCGAAGTTCTTGCGTGGAAAATGTCTTAGGTAAGACACGCCACACGTGGCATCATCGTGTCTCATATGAGACATCTGCAATCGTGCTAGCTAAAGATAATCCAACAGTTGAGTGAAGTGATCAAAATCACGGATCACGACATCCGCAACTTTTGCCAACTCGGCATCCGGGCCGATCGCAACCCCAAGCCCGGCGTGTTTCAGAAAGCTCGTATCCCACTTGCTATCCCCCACTGCAACACACTGATTCAATGAAAGCCCCATTAGCTTCGTTAATTTTTCTAGCGCCTCGTGCTTTCTCAGCGGGTCAACCACGAATATTCCTTCCCCTGTTAAGTAGCCCCGCTCGTCAACCTCTAACCCATTCGCGAGCACGTGTTCGATCCCCAGCTCCCGAGCGACCCGATTCGCCAACAAGTCAAGGCCGCCCGTGATTATCACTACCTCGCCGCCCATCCGGCGAATCCCCGTAATGACTTCTGGCGCATTTGGGGCTAGCTCGATCCCTGATAGCAACCTCTCGATTTGCGAAATGTGGGGAACGGGCTGCCATAACCGAATATCGCGTCGCATGAACTCGGGGTAGTCTATCTCACCGCGTGCCCATGTTTCAAGGTTTTCTCTCGCTTGCTTCTCAGTTCCGAAACACCGGTGAATCAGCCACCAACAGCTCTCCTCTTTGACTAAGGTACCGTCCATGTCAAAAGCAACTAGTTTATATCGCATGCACCCACGACACTTTCTTTGCCGGCCCGTGCTATAAGCTGATGGAGGTGTTCAGCTGGAACTCCTAATCGTCCTCTTGCTTTCACTCGTGCCCACTTTCGGAGCGCGTTATGCTATCCCCGCCGCTTTGATCCTCACGGATATTGAACCGATCCTTCTTTTCATCGCATGCGTGGGTCTAAACTTGCTCGTTATTCCTTTCATTTTCATCGGGCTCGACATGCTCACTCCCCACCTCAGGCGCAGGTACCGTTGGATAGAATCAATTTTCATGTGGTTCTATAGGCGTGAGCATGGTCGGAAAGGGGGATTTCCAGCACTCGTCGCGTTCGTCGCAACCCCCATCCCAGGCTCTGGGGCATATACTGGGGCTCTCATGGCCTATCTGTTCGGCTTCGACAGGGGACCTGCGGCGGCGGCGATAGCTATAGGTGTTATCTTGAGTGCGACGCTAACGACCCTAGCGGCCCTCGGCATCATTTCTCTAGTCGGAATTTTGTGACCCCAAAGTCTACTGGACAAAAATGTAATGCCACATCGGCACCGGCACCAAAACCGCAGCTTTTTTTAACCAGCCGATATAAATTAATTGATCATCAATCAAGCCAGATCACGAATTCCAAACCAAGTTCATCTGGCTTTTGGAAAGTGTGGAAAATGTATCCCGTTGCGGGAATTGGTAGAAATAAGCCGAAAGGAGGTTTTGCTCATGAAGGATATTGGTACGACCAAGTATGTGATACGTGCTCGTATCGAGACGAGCGGCGTGGTAGAACGCCCAGATGTAGTTGGAGCGATCTTCGGCCAGACCGAGGGCCTGCTTGGTGATGCCCTAGATCTGCGCGAACTGCAGAAGACGTGCCGAATCGGTCGGATTAAGGTCGATATAAAACAGGAGCATGGCAAGTCCACTGGCACCATACTCATACCATCCAGCCTCGACAAGGTTGACACCGCGATAATCGCTGCTGCACTTGAGACCATCGACCGGGTCGGGCCATGTGAGGCGACGATAAAGGTCGAGGGAATCGAGGATGTCCGGGAGGCTAAGCGCAAGTTCGTCGTCGATCGGGCGAAGGAGATATTGGCCCAAGTCGAGGAGGCTGCACCTGAAAGTGCTGAAATCGCCGAACACGTGAAGGAATTCGTTCGTTTGGAGGAAATAACAACCTATCAGAATTTGCCAGCTGGGCCAAGTGCGCGCGATTCTGATGCCGTTATAGTTGTCGAGGGTCGTGCAGACGTGCTGAACTTGCTGCGCTGCGGGATCAAAAACGCGATCGCGATGGAGGGCACGAGTGCCCCGCCAGCAATCATCGATTTAAGCCGCAACCGGACTGTGACGGCATTTCTGGACGGAGACCGCGGGGGTGATCTAATCCTGAAGGAACTGCTCCAAGTTGCAGAGATCGACTTTGTGGCACGCGCACCACCCGAGAAGGGGGTCGAAGATCTAACGAGGAAGGAGATAATCAAGGCACTGCGGAACAAGTTGCCCGTCGATCAAGTGCTCGCTGGGATCAAGATCAAGCCCGAGGTTGCAGAAGTAGCTGAGCCGGCCGAAGAACGCGATTTTAACAAGCTGAGGGAGATCGCCAACCAGCTACGGGGCACGCTGAAAGCCCACTTACTAAACGAAAAACTCGAACGGGTTGATGAGGTGCAGGTTCGGGATCTCGCCGAAAGCTTGGCTCGGACTGAAGGTGTGAGCGCTGTGGTCTTTGATGGCGTCGTGACCCAAAAGCTAGTAGACGTGGCATCCCAGCGAGGTCTAAGGTACTTGGTGGGGATGCGAGCGCGAGTCACCTCGGTTCCTTCTACCCTAATCGTCAAAACCGTGGACGAGTTGCGCCGATCGCCCTTTAGGGCTCGCAGGTCATGATCACAGCAGTCTCGCCATCCTCGTAGTAAAATGGGATTTCCCCGCGTCGCTTGAACCCTAGCTTTAGATAAAACTGCTGCCCACTGAGATTGCTCTTTCGAACTTCCAGCTTCATGTGTTTGGCACCCCTTCGACTTAGGCGATCCATCACGTTGGCCATAAGTGCAGAGCCTATCCCCTTGCGCCGGTAAGGGGGATCCACGGCCACTGCCAGGATGTGGCCCTCCGCGCCCCAGCGGATGGCCCCTATCACATATCCGACAACCTTGCCCCCAAGCTCGGCAACTAGAAAACCATAAGGGTGGAGCTCGTACAGGCGGTTTAGTAAACTCAATGGATAGGGATCTGGAAAACAGCGGTACTCGATCTCAAGGATCCTTTCCATGTCGCCCGGTTTCAATTCCCTGACCTTAATGAGTTGCTTGGTCAACATCGCGCTCTCCGCCACGACTAACAAATGTTAAAGTGCCACCGCTCGCATATCAAAATTTTGGTATTCGAATGTCGATGAAGTTAAAGGGAATCAACTTTGAATATAGAACAGCCTATCTCTTTGAACGCTTCGGTTATACTTGGGACCGCTCCGGCAGCTCGCTCGGCATAGACCTCAAAATCCTGAAGGATGGACGATTGCGATATTTGGTCAACTGTAAGAAAACCTCCACACAAGGGCCGATCTACCTGCCACGCATCGAGGTTGATCGATTGGCCCTAGGCGCTAAACAGGCAGGTGTTCCAGGGTTAGTTTGCTTTGGATTCCACCGCACACCCATTTTGACCCTACCCTTGGATAAGCTTCACAAGCTGGGGTCTACTCGTTTGAATTACAAGCTTTACCCGGCCGATGGACGCCCGCTCGCCGAATTTCTGAAAGAGGCCACCACACACGCTTCCACCAAATAAGCAAAAATTTATTCGTAGGGCCGTTGCTTTTTGAAGTGCTGGAGGTGAATGAATGAACGTCTTGCTTACGGCGCTGCCTTATCTCGAAGAGATAAAATCGGCTGTTCGGGAATTTTCAGCGTATCTCAAAGACGCATCGCCGGTCATCCTGATGGTGATTGGAGCCACCATGTTTTTGCTTGCTGGCGTAGCGAAAGGAATAATCAAGCTGATCGGTGCCGGGTTGTTTATCTATGGGCTACTAGCCGCCTTGCATCTTTTGTGAGCTTGAGAATATTTCCTAAGTTATATCCCAAAGCTGGTCCCAGTTACTTATGATTCCCATGGCTGCGGTTCCGGTTCATGGTGAGCCTGCTCTAACCGCCGATGTTGAACGCGAGCGAGTGCTGATCGTCGCCGATCTGCACCTAGGGATAGAGAGCGAGCTCGCTGAGGGTGGTGTCGGGCTACCGAGCCAGATCCCAAAGGTCAAGGAGCGGCTCCTCAAACTCATCCAGCAGCAGGAACCGGATCGGCTCGTGTTCCTGGGCGACATCAAGCACAACGTTCCCATAATTTCTTGGCAGGAGTGGCGGGACCTACCTGATCTTCTATCAGAGCTTACCAAGCTCGTGCGCGTGGAAATCTTGCCCGGCAATCACGATGGGGATATTAAAGGTTTGGTCCCTCGCGAGGTCATTATCCATAGTACAAGGGGCATCGTATTGGGCAAGCGTCGGCGTATCGGACTTATGCATGGCCATACATGGCCGAACCCCAAACTCCTTTCGACCAAGCTATTAGTGACTGCCCACAATCATCCGGCCATCGAGTTCAGAGACGAGCTGGGCATGCGCACGATCGAGTCAGCTTGGCTCAGGTGCAAGCTAAAGCCACCGAGGTTTCCTTTAAAACTGCGCGAAAGGATCAAGGGCAAAGGCCCCGAGCTAATGGTAATGCCAGCATTCGGCGAGCTAGTCAGAGGGGCTGCGGTCAATCGGGGTATCCCAGGGGAGTTACTGGGCCCAATGTTCAAGGCTGGAGCCATTGACCTCGAAAAAGCCGAGGTTTACCTACTCGATGGCACTTTTTTGGGCACGGTTAGTAACCTGAGGGAGCTGCGTAAATAGCCAAATTTTGCCGCTCTAAAAGCTTTTATATGGAAATTCGCAGTAGGGAGAGGGAGCATTCTGCGAGATGTTGTGATCATCGGCGCTGGCCCTGCTGGGCTTTTTGCAGCGCATGAGCTATCGACCAAATCCAAGCTCTCGATCCTCGTAGTCGATATGGGAATTGAAATAGATAAGCGCACTTGTCCAGCCACCGAGACGGGCAAGTGCATCCGATGTAAGCCCTGTCACGTGATGTGTGGTGT
>CAZCRN010000052.1:0-5566 GCA_964501125.1 Hadarchaeota archaeon (SeqCode)
CTTAATTACCAACCAAAGTATAATCGGGTTGCAAGTTCACTCGGCAGCCTCGCGGATTCTATTTTCTTAGCTGTTTTTTCGATGTCGTATTCTACCCGTGCATGTTTCACGCTGATCTCATCGTCTATGGTTAGGACCATGTAGCTAGCGCGGGGGTCGCGATCACGTGGCTGACCGATGCCTCCGGGGTTGATAACTAGTTTGCCTTGAATGATGCGTTTCATCGGCACATGGGTGTGACCGAAAACGATGACGTCGGCATCGATGTCGCGAGTTAGTTCCAAGAGCACGCGATTCGGCAGGTCTGGAAAAATATATTCGTTTAGCGGGTCGCGAGGGCTTCCATGCACTACATACAAGGTCTTGGAACCATACGTGAGCTTGAGCTCATCGGGCAAGCCACGCAGGTATTTTGCATTATCCTCGCGTAGGTTATCAGCCGTCCAGAGTGCAGCTTTCGCCGCGAATGGATTGAACCCGGCGACATCGCGTGTTACTGCGCTGTAATCGTGATTTCCCATGACCACCCGCATCCGCTTCGATCGTGCTAGTTCAACGACCTCATTTGGCTCGGCTCCATAGCCTACGAGGTCACCTGCGCAGACGATCGCATCAACGCGGGGCAAATACTTGAGTACGGCTTTGAAAGCGGCGAGATTTGAATGCGGGTCTGCTATCACGGCGATTTTCACCCGGTCACCGTTTTGCAAGATACATCGCACAAATAATAAGCATAAGTCTCGCCGTTGTGTTGTATAGTTTTAAGACGAAACGACAAGTCCTTTATTGGTTCGCATGGTGCGCATCATCTCATTTGCCTCAGGTAAAGGTGGCACGGGAAAAACTACGGTAGTCGCAAACCTTGGGACAGCGATGGCACAGCTCGGTAAGCGAGTAACCATTTTAGATGCCGACATAACCATGGCGAACCTCGAGCTCATAATCGGCATGGAGGGAAAACCCGTAACACTACATGACGTGCTAGCCGGCGAGGCAGCTATCTCCAGAGCTATTTACAAGGGGCCTGCAGGTGTAAAAGTAGTGCCGGCCGGGATATCGCTCGAAGGGATTCGGAAGGCCAAGCTCGACCAACTAAAAAGTGTAGTGGCAAAAATAGCCGAGCGAACTGAAATTCTACTCATCGATGGGCCCTCGGGCCTGGAACGCGATGCTCTCACCACGCTGACAATGGGTGACGAATTAATTGTAGTCATCACGCCTGATATCACCTCGCTGTCCGATGCCCTAAAGACGAAAATCGTGGCCAAGCACTTGCGTGTGAAACCCCTTGGCGTGGTGGTTACCCGCACCGCCGATAAGCGCGTGGACATCCCCAAGGAGCGAATCGAAACCCTACTGGAGCTACCGGTACTCGCAGTCGTGCCTGAGGATCGTGAGGTCCAACGCTCGGCGGCGTTCGGTGAGCCAGTCGTCGTGCGCAGACCAAAATCACCCGCGGCCCGTTCATACACGAAGCTAGCGGCAAACCTCCTCGGCATAAAGCCTAGGAAAGTGCCAGCCAAGAAAATAGGAATAAAAAGACTCATGCGGCGTCTGGTGAAAAAGCAAAAGAAGCGTTAGCGACAAAGTTCGAGTATCTTGTCTATTGCTTCTGCGACCCCATCTCCATAGGGCTTAGCGGTCACGTAGGTGCAAATACGTTTCACGCTCTCGTGCGAGTTTGCCACCGCAAAGCTGAGCCCCGCGATTTCCAGCATTTCTATGTCATTAGGGGCATCCCCAATCGCAGCGATCTCGGCTGTGGTTAGATCGAGCAGCTGCGCCACCTTACGCAGGGCATTGCCCTTGTTCACGCTTGGCTCCTTGATGTGGATGGCAAAACCGGAATCGAGCGCCACTAGCCCCAAACCCTCGCGGCGAAATACCTCCATAGCCTGTTCTGCAGTTATCGTTCGCTCCAGCGTCAAGCCTGTAAGGCGCATGTTTGAACTGCGGGTTTGCTTGAGCCCCTTCAAAGCGCGGCAAACGGCGGCCCACCCTTTATCAGCTTCGACCCGATCACCTAGCACGTATTCGCGCCTGGTGAGTTTGTCAAACACAACGCCACCATCTTCAGCGATGATCGGACCAGATGTTCCCAACAAAACAGATGCCGCCTCTGCAAAGCACAGTATGTTGCCGGTTGCGAGCACGATTGGAATGCCGGCCGCTTCAGCCTTACGAATCGCGCCAACGGCCGAGGTGTCCAACCTGCGGTCGCGGTAAGTTATGGTGCCATCGATATCGATAGCAATGGCCTTGATCAAAATTTCACCAGTCAATCGGTGATGCCGCCTTCGGTGATCGTGAAAATCGATTCGCCTTCTGGCAGACTTGGGCTATCGACTATGCGCGCGATGCGCTTGCCACCCTTGGATTTCCGCAAGTAAACGCGTGTGGTCGCCGAGTGCCCGAGCACATGGCCACCTATCGGTCGAGTGGGATCACCGAAGAATAGATCCGGCCTCGCCTGTACCTGATTCGTGACGAAAATCGCGATGTCCCTGAGATCGGCTATGCGGTGCAAGGTCAGGAGGTGGCGCATGAGCTTTTGTTGCCGTGCTGCAAGGGCCTCTCGGCCAATAAATTCAGCGCGGAAGTGTGAAGTTAACGAATCTATAACCATGAGGCGGGC
Organism: Hadarchaeota archaeon (SeqCode); assembly: GCA_964501125.1. GTDB lineage: Archaea > Hadarchaeota > Hadarchaeia > Hadarchaeales > CAZCRN01 > CAZCRN01. Next base: position 2,636 of record CAZCRN010000052.1, read on the forward strand.
GTTTTCTTTCTCAATAACATCCTCAGATTTTTCTGCTAGCAACAGTTGATGATCGGTATTAAACGACCTCGCGTGCAGGATATTCTTAAGCGTCTCCTCGGGATCGAGGTCGAGTGCCGAGGCTATGCTAACGATTCGCTCGGGTCTGAAGGTGTTTTCAGTGTCGATGTAAATCGCCTTCCCCTCTAGCCCCCCTTGCTCTGGAGGTAACTGTACGTTGACACATAATTGATGGGCAAGCTGAGTTTTCCCCGATCCAAATTCTCCAAAGACTTCAGTAACAGCTTGAGTTTCAACCCCGCCCCCAAGGAGGGTATCGAGATTTTTGCTGCCTGTTGTTATCCAGCCGATTGTCTTTCGTCGCTCCAAAATTTTGTCGGCGGTCACAAAGGTCATTATCTTGGCCGCCTTTCGGGCCGCTCTAGCGATGCGCATGGCCTGGGTCTCACCTATCTCCGCAGCCTCGCGCAGTTGATCCACGGTTGCAACTGCCACAGATTCAATCGTTGGAAAACCAGCCTCGCGGAGTTTCTCGGCGATTACCTCACCAACCCCCGGAAGGTTTCTGACTGATTTTTTTCTCTCCTCGGCCAAATTTCGAGCCTCCGATTAAGTTTACGAGACGCCTGCTTTTATGCTTTCCAACAGCGCTCGTGCTTCTTTTCTCGGCTCCGGCACCCGCACGTCTCTGATTCGGATCTCGAGCTGGTCAAAATATTTGTCGTAGCGAGTTACCCCCTCCAAGATGACCTCCCGCCCGACCAAGCCAAACTTCTTGTAAAGCTGGTCCAAGTCTGGGGTCTGTTTAAACAACTCGAACACCTGCTGTGCGCTCATGCCAAGTAGCTTCTCAGCGACCTGTCCGAACAGCGCTGCGCGGATATTGCCCGTGCCATCGTCGACAACAAGGCTCACTACCACGCGATGCTCAGGAGTAACGACTTTCCCGCACTGCTCACACATCAAACTCGTGTCAATGCTCCCGAGACTACGGCCGCACAGCGGGCAGATATCGAACAGGGGGCGGCGGTGAAAAACTCGGACGATGGTGCCCCGTATTTGGGCTTGCATTCCCTCTTTTTGGAGCGACCCGATGCTCACGTGCTCGGGAGTAGGCGCCACCATTTTTAGCACATCGGCGGGGGGCAACTCCTCGGCTATCGCTGGGTTCACCTCAAGTTGGCCTTGTCTGCCAACGTGGATTTCGGGCTGTCCGAGAAGCCCGACCGTGCTGTAACAGTTGCTTAACCTGACAACATCGCCCACTTTTATTTGCCCAACCTGATCTGCCCGTTCTTGCCACAGCGACACGCGTGAACTGCCTGTTTGGTCCCCGATCACGATCGTCGCAACCTTGCCCTTGCTGCCATCTGCACGCGTGAACTCTCGGGGCTCGCTGACCTCGGTAACCCTACCAACCGTTTCAAGCGCGTCCATCTCTGGCTCGAGCTCCCCAAGCTTGATGCGGCTGGGCTTTAGTTCGCCGACCGTCACGCCGGCTGGATTGATCTCAATCTGTGTGAATCGCCCGATGTGGACTTCAGGTTTGCCGGCCAACCCAGACTTAGTATACGCGTTGTGAACGAGTACGATGTCACCGATAGATAGCTTCTGAGCCAAGTCAACTCCGCCGTTCCAAAACAAGGTGCGAACGGTCCCAGTTTCATCCGCTAGGATTACCGCCATCACGCGGCCGGCCGTGCCATCATCACGCTTGAACTCTTGAGGTGGAAACTTACGTCGAACCCTTGCCACCAGGTCAAGCATCGGCATATCAGCCTCTATCCCATCGACTTTTAACAGCCGCTCGGTGATTTGGGGCAATTCGGCAACCTCGGGGTCGGGTGGTTCAAGCAGCACACGACCACGCCGACCCAAGTGAAGCTCTGACTTATCGCGCAATCCTCGCTTCACCTGCGCATTTTCGAGCTTCACGACAGTCCCACGTTGGAGGCCAGGTATGCGGTCTGCCTTTTCATCCCAAAGAGAAACGCGCACGAGTCCTGTTGCATCCAGCAGCATCAGAGTTGCAACTTTGCCTGTTGAACCATCGGGGCGCTCAAAGGTTCTTGGCTCGCTAATGGCGGCGACCCGGCCGATAACATCTACTTCTGAATCGGGCTTTAGATCCGCCAGTTTTACTTTGGTCTCAGGTAGCGGGGGTAATTCATTCACGCGTGGGTCATCGGGGTCTGCGATGATGGAGCTGCGTAGACCAACACACACCTCTAGTTTTTGATCGATGCCCCGCTTCACGTAGGCCCCCCGAATCTGCACAGGGGTGCCTTTTTTGACTTTACCCTCCACAATCACCGAGACCTTCTCATCCCATAGGACCGCTCGAATTTGGCCGGTTTGATCTTGAAGCAGCAAGCCAGCCCGGCACCCCTCCCTCCCGTCCCGACGTTGGAACGTTCGTGGCTCGTAAATGCGTATGACCCGCCCGACGATATCGATATTTGACATCCCGGCAGTCAGGTCATCGATTCTCAGGGCTCGAATTTCGGGTTCCTTTCGCTCGACCTCTACGCCGAGTTCGCATGCGAGGATGGTCGCGGCGCCTTCAGGGGTCACCAGACCCTTCAGTTCATCCTGTTTTTGTTTGATGCGGGCCATTAAGTCGTCGTGGCTGATTTTTGTGTGTTCCAAAATTTTGTGAACTATTTTTTCAAATCCCATTCAAACCCGGCCCAGCCCTGATGCGTTTGTTATTATTGTCGAATGGTCTATTTATCGTTAGAGGCAGTTCGGCTATGTTCGATCCGATCAAACTCTCGGAAAAATTGGAGAAAATAGTGGCGCGAGCTGACTTGCGAAAGTACTACAGATTCCGTCCCGCGCAGTTTTATGGTGGGATCGCAACTGCGGATTGCGTCGGTTGCAACCTTTCGTGCATATTTTGCTGGTCTCGAACCCCCAAAGAGAATCCAG
>CAZCRN010000053.1:0-5526 GCA_964501125.1 Hadarchaeota archaeon (SeqCode)
CGGAGAACGTGGCCCTGAGCGCTAGCGGGCAACCCCCTGGCGTGAGCGTTAGCTTTGATCCAACCACGGGCATACCATATTTCGTCTCTACCATGACCGTGGCCGTGGATTCGGATGTTCTTGGCGGAAGTTATACCATTACCATCACCGGGACGGGCGCAGATAATACGAAGCACTCCGCCGAATACGTGCTGATCGTTCAGGACTTCGCCATTTCCGTGAGTCCGGAGGAAGGTAAGGTCGAACAGGGGGGTTCAACCACGGCTACTATTGGGGTGGAAAACTTTGGTGATTACACGGAGAACGTGGCCCTGAGCGCTAGCGGGCAACCCCCTGGCGTGAGCGTTAGCTTCGACCCCGCAAGAGGCGTGCCTCCTTACAGCTCGACCATGACGTTGGAGGCGGCTGAGAATGCTCCGATCGGCAGTCACACAATAACTATAATCGGGGCTGGAAGCGTGGAGCGCACCGCTGAGTACGTCTTGAGCATAATCTCACGACCAATCCAGCCAGGAGAGGAAAGAAGGTTCATAATCATGAAAGCGGGCATTACTGAAATAGTCCTGACCCCGCGAGTTTTGGTGGAAGGGGCAGCCATTGATGTGGCGAGGCTCGCGGTGAGGCCAGAAAATCTGCCGCCTCCTCCCGGTATACTTTATTCCTACATCGATTTCCAGACCGAGAACATCCGTGACGAGGATATCGAAAATTTGACGATCAGATTTGAGGTGGAGAGGTCATGGATCCAAAGGGAAAACATCGATCTCGCAACCATCCGTCTCTATCGGTGGCACATGGATGAGTGGCAACCGCTGGACACCAGCAAAATAGGCGAAGATCCGGCTGCCTTCTATTACTCAGCGGAATCGCCGGGATTATCAGTGTTCGCCATAACCGGTGAGAGGGAAAAACCCCCGGCCCCGGAGCCGATCATCGATTGGCGAATTTTAGGGATCATCGCAGTGATCGTAGCGATAATATTAGCGATCGTAGCGATAATATTAGCAGTGGTGGTGTGGCGGAGGAAAGCCCCTAGCGAGGAAGAATGGTGGTAAGGTCTTCCTTTACTCTGGCTCGGGCCCGCTGACCCAGAGCCCACGCCTGAGACAGCGGTTGCAGACGTTTATGTCGTTCATAAAACAGCGCGAGCAAACCGTAGCGCCGCAAATGCTGCACCTAAAAACATCGATGGTCGTTCGGCTGCATATCGCGCAAGTGCTAGCTACCCGACCCATCGCACCCACTACAATAATGTTTATTAAACCTCCTATTGAATTTATCTTCCTCCAGGTATCCCCATGGAACTAATGTCGATGGGCTGGGATGACGTGGAGAAGGCGGTCACCGCGCTGGCCACGACCCTAGAGCGCGAATTCGTGCCCGACCTCATCGTGGGGATCGCGCGCGGTGGCCTGATCCCCGCCGTGCGGCTATCTCACTTGCTCGGGGACAAGCTGCTGCGTATGATCCACATCAAGTTCTATAAAGGTGTAAATCTTCGCAAGGAGAAGCCCGAGTTATTAGCAGATGTCGGTGAACTCCCGCCCAAGGTGCTAATAGTCGATGATGTTGCGGATACCGGAGCAACACTCGAATTCGTACTCGAGCGAGTCAAAGGAAAAGGGGCAAAAGACATAAAAATTGCAACAATTGCTTACAAGCCACGATCGCGTGTAAAACCAGATTACTACGTTTTCGAAACCGACAAGTGGATAGTTTTTCCCTGGGAAGAGATGCCGGTCACCAAGGCCGAGACTTGAAGCCCATTTTGTAACCCGCGAAATTCGTAGCTAGATGGATCGGCGGGGTCACGATCAATATCACTGCGATCGTCGCCCATCCAGGTGCTTCAATCAAGCTTGCGAGGATCAATGCCCCCACGACAAAACCAAGTTGATCGAGGCCCGGGGCAGCACTCCCTCGTTTGAGATTCAGCCGACGTTTGATGAAACTACCCGCCATATCACCGAGTAACGCACCCAAGGCGAGCAAGAATCCGAGCCATATGCTGCCTTGCAATAAACCCACAACGGTGCCGGCGACTAAACCGCACACAAATCCTCGTATGGTTTTCCCCTGACCCAAAATCCGGCGACCATCCACGAACTTCTTTCCCATATCTAGGGGTGGCCCACCACCCAGCACCACCGGCGTCGCATTTGCCACGTACGCGGGCAGGATGAACCACAGTGCGCTTCCGAGCAGGTGTAAGAGGTGCATGAATATCCGCTAGTTATTTATTTTATCCATATGAAGGCTTTTGACACGGAGCGTGATCGCACGTTACTGCGGAAAACTAAGAGCTTGTGTCCCGAGTGCCTCAAGGTCATCGATGCGGAAATCGTCGAGGAGAATGGTCAGGCCCTGATCAAAAAGGCGTGCCCAGAGCATGGCGCCTTTGAGGATGTGTATTGGTCGGACGTCGAGATGTACAAGTGGGCCGAGCAATTCGCGCAGATCGGCAAGGGAGTGCAAAATCCACGCACTCGGGAGCAGCGAGGTTGCCCACTGGACTGCGGGATATGCCCAAACCACAAGTCACACACAATTCTCGGAATCATAGACGTCACAAACCGCTGTAATTTAAGTTGCCCAATTTGTTTTGCATACGCGGGTGTGGCGGGCTATGTTTACGAACCGACTTTCGAACAAATAAAAGCCATGCTGGCAAACCTGCGAGCAAATCGCCCCACGCCACCTCCAGCCGTGCAGTTTTCGGGAGGTGAACCTACCCTTCGTGATGATTTGCCTGACATCATTCGCACGGCAAAAGAGCTCGGCTTCCATCATGTTGAGGTAAATACTAATGGTATACGCATCGCCCAAGACCCGGAGTTCGTGAAGCGATTGGTAGATGCGGGCGTTAGCACCCTATATTTGCAATTTGACGGCGTGACCCCCGAGCCCACAATTAAAGCCAGGGGTAAGGACATACTACCGCTGAAGTTTAAAGCGATTGAGAACTGCCGTAAGGTTGGCCTCAACATCGTACTAGTGGTGACGCTAGTCAAAGGGGTAAATGATAATCAGGTAGGCGACATCATCCGTTTTGCGATTAAGAACATCGACATCATACGCTGCGTGAACGTTCAGCCGGTGTCATTCGCTGGGCGCATTTCAAAGGCAAAGCTCAAAGAGTGGCGCATAACCATCCCCGATTTCGTAAAAGCGGTCGAACAACAGACGAATGGTCAGATTTCAACCACCGACTTCTACCCGGTACCTTGGATGTTACCCATCTCGCGCTTTACTCAGGCATACACAGGCAAGAGTTTCGTGGAGTTCACCTGTCACGAGCACTGCGGTGTTGCAACCTATGTGTTCGCCGAAGATGGGCGGATTATCCCAATAACCAAATTTGTGGATGTGCAGAAGCTTTTTGACCTGCTCGATAAGTATGCGGCAGAGCTCGAGAAAGGCGGATTCGGGGTTAAGGCAAAAGTGCTGGCAAAGGCGATCAAGGACGTTCCAGGAACCATCGACATGTCAAAAGCGCCAGAGGGCCTTAATCTGCTCAAAATCATTTTAGACATCCTGAGGACGGGAAGCTACCAGGCTCTTGCGAGGTTCCACGAGCGAGCGTTGATGATCGGGTGCATGCACTTCATGGATCCCTACAACTTCTGTCTAGACCGTATCGAGCGTTGTGCGATACACTACGCCGTGCCCGATGGTCGAATAATCCCGTTCTGCACCATGAACTCGATTCACAGAGCAACGATCGAGCGGGAGCTCGGGGTGCCGCTGAACCAGTGGAAAGGGCCGAAGTAACGTATTTAAGAAGTAATTGATTACAAACCAAAAGTAAAGAAGGCGCAAGAGGGGTCACTTATGGCAGGTCAATTGGGTGGTCAGCCAATTTTGATTCTACCGGAAAAGGTCCGTAGGTACCTCGGCCGTGATGCTCAGCGCATGAACATCTTGGCTGCCCGCATAATCGGGGAGGCCGTGCGCACGACTCTAGGACCAAAAGGCATGGACAAAATGCTGGTCGATAACTTGGGCGATGTCGTGATCACAAATGATGGGGTCACGATTTTGGAAGAGATGGACGTAGAGCACCCGGCCGCAAAAATGATGGTGGAGATAGCCAAAACGCAAGAGGAAGAGGTCGGAGATGGCACCACCACTGCGGTTGTTTTGTCAGGTGAACTGATGAAGCAAGCCGAGGAGTTATTGGATAAGGACATACACGCGACAATCATTGCCTCTGGCTACCGAAAGGCGTCAGAAAAAGCCGAAGAAATCCTGAACAAAATAGCCATCAAAGTTTCGAAGGATGATACCAAAATACTGAAACAAATCGCCACAACCTCCATGAGCAGCAAGGGATCGGAGGCCTGGGGCCCAAGGCTCGCCGAGTTGTGCGTTCAGGCAGTTGGACAAATAGTCGAAGAGGAGAACGGGAAGCTCGTGGCCGACATCGACAATATCAAGGTGGAAAAGAAAAGCGGCGGCAGTTCGGCCGATTCTGAACTCATCAAGGGAGTCGTGATCGATAAGGAACGCGTTCATCCAGGAATGCCCCAGCGAGTCGAGAAAGCCAAAATTGCACTTGTGAACTCCGCGCTCGAGGTCAAGGAAACCGAAACCGACGCAGAGATCCGCATAACCGACCCGGAGCAGCTCAAAGCATTTCTCGCCGAAGAGGAGCGTATGTTGCACACGATGATAGACTCGATCAAGAAATCGAGCGCGAATGTCGTTTTCTGCCAGAAAGGGATCGATGACATGGCGCAGCACTTCCTCGCAAAGGCGGGCATTCTGGCCGTTCGCCGGGTGAAAGAGTCGGACATGCAAAAGCTAGCGCGTGCAACCGGTGGCAAGGTTATAACCAACCTTAAAGACTTGACTGCTGACGATCTGGGCCGTGCTGCTTCGGTTGAGGAACGCAAAGTTGCCGGTGAAGAGATGATATTCGTCGAGGGCTGCAAGGACCCGAAGGCAGTGAGTCTGTTGGTGCGCGGCGGAACCGAACACGTCGTGGATGAGGTAGAGCGAGCGGTTCACGATGGAGTATCCGTGATATCGGCAGCTACCGAGGATGGCAAAATCGTGGCAGGTGGTGGGGCACCTGAGATAGAAGTAGCGAAGCAGCTGCGGGAGTACGCAGAAACGATTGGCGGACGCGAGGCTCTGGCGATCAACGCATTTGCGGATGCTATCGAAATCATCCCGCGCACCTTGGCGGAAAATGCAGGGTTGGATCCAATTGATATCTTGGTCCAACTTCGGTCTGCCCATGAAAAGCCCAAGGGCGAAAACGTCGGGCTAGATGTGTTTAGCGGCAAAGTAACCAACACGCTGAAATTAGGCATCGTCGAACCTCTGCGCGTTAAGATCCAGGCGATTAAGTCGGCCACCGAAGCAGCTGAAATGATCCTTCGCATCGATGATGTCATTGCAGCGGGCAAATTGGAGAAAGAAGAAAAACCCCCAGGAGCGCCGCCGGGCGAAATGCCGCCTATGTGATGGGGGTTCACGGATATTCCCGGAAAAATATACTCGGTTCGAGAAAGCCCGGAT
>CAZCRN010000054.1:0-5462 GCA_964501125.1 Hadarchaeota archaeon (SeqCode)
CGGTTTATCAACGGGTTTCTCGGGTTCCTCAAAAACCTCCAGTGCCTGCAAGATCGTGGGCCCTTCGTACCAAGGCATTCGTTCACTAGGCTTAGTAGCGTTATCACCCTCGAAGGCTGCCACGGGCACGTAAAGCAGTTTTTCCGCGTCCTTGTAGCCGATTCCGCCGAGCAGGGTAATGAGCTCCCCTTTGAGACGTTCGTAGACCGCACGATCGAAGCCGACTAGATCCATCTTGTTAATAGCTACCACGAGTTGATTCACCCCGAGTGTAAATGCAAGTGCAGCATGTTCCCGCGTTTGGGGCATGATTCCATCGTCAGCCGCGACTACTAGGACAGCGGCGTCTGCTTGACTGGCACCCGTGATCATGTTTTTGACGAAGTCCCGGTGACCAGGAGCATCGATGATGGTAATCACATTTTTCGGTGTTTCGAGTTTTTTGTATGCGATATCGATGGTCAGGCCCCGTTCGCGCTCTTCCTTGAGTTTGTCCATCACCCAAGCGAACTTGAAACTCCCAGCTTCCTTGGGCAGGTCTTTTTCGGATATCAAGCCTAGCTCGAACAGGAGTCTGCCGATCAGCGTCGACTTGCCATGGTCGACGTGGCCTATGAACACGAGGTTGACGTGCGGTTTCGCCATCTGAGCACCTCATCGGTATTTTTGCGATAGAGTTTAAGAGCTTACATGTCTTACCTAAGACATCCAAGGTAATGGGGGTAGCTAAATCAGCAAGGTCTCACCCGAACATCCGCGCGCCGAGTCGCTGCGCATCCGCGAGCGCTTAGTCGAAGGCTTTGAGGCTGGAATAGTCGCACCCGAGGGTTTGGCAGCTCATGGCCGGGGTGAGGCGTTCGATTATATTTTAGGCGAACAAACGACCGAGTTTGCAAAGCGTGCGGTGGATGCAGCTGTTGCAAGGCTGCTGTTGGCCGAGCGCCCAGTGATCTCGGTTAATGGAAACACCGCATCACTCGTGCCATACCAGCTGACGAGATTGGCAGACGCGGTTGGAGCGAGGCTGGAGATCAACCTATTTCACGGTTCTGCCGAGCGCGAGCAAAGGATAGCCAAACACCTCCAAAAGCATGGGGCGCGAGGGGTTCTCGGCATCGAACCCGAATTTTCAATGAAGATAGACGAGGTTCACAGCGATCGGCGAAAGGTAGACCGCCGAGGCATTGGAGCAGCAGATGTCGTGTTTGTGCCTCTTGAGGATGGGGATAGAGCTGAGGCCCTGCGGAAGCTCGGCAAGGGAGTTGTCGCGATAGACCTGAACCCCATGTCAAGGACGGCTCGAGCGGCTGATATCACGATCGTCGACAACTTAGTCCGTGCGCTTCCACTCATGGTCGAAACTGCCGAGCGATTATCGAGCAAGTCACCTGATGAGCTGCGTAACATCCTAGAAGATTTTGACAACGCCGCCAATCTAGCGGCAACGCTTAATTTTATGTTAGAGCGGTTAGAGAAGCTTTCCCGTAGGTGAGCACCTGAAGCCGGTCATCCAAGTTGCACTCGATGTCGTTGAAATCGAGCGAGCGATTGAGATAGCGAAGCTAGCGGTTGAGGGCGGGGTCGAGTGGGTGGAAGCCGGTACCCCGTTGATCAAGGCGACAGGACTCGAGGCCGTTAGGCAACTGAGGCGCACATTTCCCGATAAAACAATCGTAGCCGACATGAAAACTGCGGATGTTGGCGCCTTGGAAGTCGAGCTGGCTGCGAATGCGGGGGCAAATGTAGTGTGTGTACTTGGGGCTGCAGCCGATGCCACAATATCCGAGGCCATTAGAGCAGCCCGAGAGCGCAATGTTAAGGTGCTTGTTGACTTGCTGGCAATTTCGGACCTCCGGGCGAGAGCGAAGCGAGTAGAGCAGCTCGGGGCAGATTATCTGGGCGTGCACGTTGGCATAGATCAGCAAAAGCTGGGGGTCGATCCACTCGAGCAACTCCAAGCCGTGGCTGGATCCGTCAAGATACCGGTAGCCGTTGCTGGTGGGATAACCGCTAAAACAGCACCCGAACTCGTCAAACGTGGTGCATCGGTGATCATCGTTGGTGGCGCGATTACAAAAGCAAAGGATGTGACCCGCGCTGCACGTGAAATCGTGGAAGCAGTTCGGTCGTAAAGACGATTTTATTTTGGTGGGACGATGGAAAGGAGAAAGATCACGACTGTTGTGCTGCGAGAGATGAAGGCTAAGGGTGAGCGGATAACCATGATTGCCGCATACGATTACCCAACTGCCAGAATGGTGGACGAGGCGGGAATCGAAGCAATCTTGGTTGGAGACTCGGTCAGCAATGTCGTACTGGGCTACCGCGATACACTTCGTGTGACGATGGATGAGATGCTCCACCACACGAAGGCAGTGGCGCGAGGGACGAAGCGTGCATTGGTAATCGGTGATATGCCATTCCTCTCGTATCAAGCGAGTGTCGAGGATGCAGTTCGGAACGCCGGTCGCTTCATCAAGGAGGGGCTGGCCGAGGCTGTGAAGGTAGAAGGCGGCCGCGGGGTGATCGACAAAATAGAGGCAATCGTGAAAGCGGGGATTCCGGTTATGGGTCACCTTGGTTTGACCCCTCAATGGATCCATCAGTTCGGCGGTTTCAAGGTTAGGGGAAAGACCGAGGAGATCGCGCGCGCGATTCTAGAAGACGCGCACAAGCTTGAGGAAGCCGGCGTTTTCAGCATAGTTTTGGAATGTATGCCGTGGCAGTTGGCGAGACTCATCACGGAAAGGGCAAGCGTTCCAACCATAGGGATCGGGGCTGGACCGTATTGCGATGGTCAGGTTCTCGTCCTCCACGATTTGCTTGGGCTCTCAGGGGAGTTCACCCCGAGGTTCGTTAAGCGTTATGCCCAGCTCGAAGACGTGATTATGAAGGCGCTGGCGGATTTCAGGGAAGAAGTCAAAGCAGGCAAATTTCCCTCCCTCGATTACAGTTACGAGATGCCAAGCGGGGAACTGAAGAAATTGATGAGATGTTTATCGAGGAAAAAACACTAGCGGCACAATGTCTTACCTAAGACATGTCTCATATGAGACACGCGGCAGGCTTGAGGATGAAACGGAAGGTTATAATCAAACTCATTGACGAGTTGGGGCAGCCTTACCACGAACTCCTTGAGATAGACCTGAGCAAACGTGAGAGCGGTGAGATCTTCAAATGGTTTGTTGCGTCAGTTTTGTTTGGCGCGCGGATATCCGAGACCATAGCGATCAACACGTACAAACGATTCGAGCGCGATAAGGTGTTAACGCCTCAGTCCATCATCGCGCGTGGGTGGTCACGCTTAGTCGAGAGTCTTGATCGTGGTGGCTATGTTCGTTATGACTTCAGGACAGCGACGAAGTTCTTGGAGTTATCGGACGCTTTAATGCGCACGTATGGGGGCAACCTAAACCGCCTGCACGAGGTGGCTCATGACTCAGCGGATCTAGAAAAACGTTTGAAATCGCTTAAGGGGGTCGGCGATGTTACGGCAAACATATTCCTGCGCGAGCTCCGTGGGATATGGCAAAAGGCAGAGCCCCTCCCCCAAGAGCCCGTCATCATTGCGGCACGTAATCTGAGGCTGATCAAATCGAAGGATCCAGCTAGAGCACTGTTGGAACTAAAGGAAGTTTGGCGAATCAACAGGCCCCCACGTCGAACTTTCGTGAACTTCGAGGTTGCACTCTTGCGCTTGGGCAGGCTTTATTGTCGCAAATCACGTTGCGAAGATTGCCCAGTTAGCAAACGCTGCAAACGCTGAAACTTTTTATAGGGGGCAGAACCTCTTTATTTGGCAATTTAGTTTGTTAAAGCCGAGGAGGTGAAGTTGATGGCTGAGCTGCCGAAAGCGACGATCATCCGGATATTCAAGGATGCTGGTGCAGCGCGGGTCTCCGGGGATGTGGCAGACGCGGTTAATAAAGTGGTCGCCGCGCTCGCGAAGGAGGCCGTTAAAGCCTGCAAGGATGCCGGCCGAAAGACGGTATCTGCAGCCGACATAAAATGTGTGGCGGTGAGGTAAACCGCCCCGCTTTTTTATTTTTCAAGATTCGGTATTTTCAACAAAGCTCCCACGAGCTCTAGCTCTTTATTCGCTCGATTTTTCTTCGCCCAAGTGCCCGCAGGTATTCGACTTCAACACCCTCGCGGAGGTCGCCCCGAAGCATCATCGGGATGGGCAGTTCGAAGGTCTCGTAGGTTGAGAGATCCATTAGTTGTGCTGTATTGGCCATGATCGCTAGGATCTGCGCACTGCCGCGTTCGATGATCGGCACTTCAATCTTAGCGCTTGTTGGGCGCACGAGGCTACGCTTCTGACCGTCGAAGAGGCCTATCGCGTCAATCTTGGCCTTCGCATGCCCGTGTTTACCGGGGGCAGAGGTCGTAAAACCCACGATACGGCACGGTTCATCATCCAAGATCACAAAGCGACCTTCCTTGAGCTTACCTACTTCGATCATTTCCCTTGCCATCCGAGTCACCGAATTCTATCTCGCGAGCCGGAGTTTAATAGTTTATCACTAACCGCAACGTTAAATTCGTCGCCCGCGTGAAGTGTGCTGGGGTTCCAAATGCGAATAGGCATCGTGGCGCGGCCAGACCTGCCAGAAGCCGTAAAACTCGTGCGGGCCACGCTGAGGCAGCTGTCGAAGGCAGAGGTGAAGCTCGCGCCTGAGATCGCCGCAAAGCTCGGAAAACGAGGCATACCAATAGCAGACATGGCGGTAGACGCGATCGTAACGGTTGGTGGAGACGGAACCGTATTGATCGCCCAGCAGCAGGCCCCAGCCGTACCCGTGCTGGGTATCAACACGGGTGGAACTGGGTTTTTGGTGGATGTGAGTCCAAGCGATGCCCCAAAGGCGCTCAAGGGATTACTGGCAGGAAAATTACCAATCGAGAAGCGCATGAGGCTGGCAGCCGAAATAGCGGGCAAGCGCTTACCCGATGCCCTTAACGAGGCAGTTGTTCGTGCTGCGAGCCCGAGCCGCATGCTGATGTTTCAGATTTCAGTGGACGGAAAGGTAGCAGAACGCACTCGAGGAGACGGCGTCATCATAGCCACCCCAACTGGAAGCACGGCTTACGCTTTAGCGGCTGGCGGCCCGATCATCGATCCACGTCTCGAAGTCTTCGTGGTAGTCCCCATATGCACATCTCGCCCGCGAGCCGCACCCCTGATAGTGCCCGCGGATAGCCGCATCGAGGTTGAGTTGCTGAGGCCCGACCGCAAGGCGCTTGTGGTGATCGACGGTCAGTTTACCCTCGAGGTCGATCCAAGCGAGAAACTCGTATTCTACTGCTCTGACAAACCCGCGAGGTTCTTCAAATTCGGCGGCGAGTTCTATCAGAAAGTGAGGGAGAAGTTGTAGTGCCACGTAAGGTCTGCATTTTGGATACCTCTGCAGTTATCGCAGGTTTTGTTCCAGGCCTCGCGGATGTCGACCAGGTGACGA
>CAZCRN010000055.1:0-5430 GCA_964501125.1 Hadarchaeota archaeon (SeqCode)
GAAAAAGGAAATGAATTGAGCGAATAAGCTAGTCTACTCAGCTCCTGGTTTTTCTTCTCTTTCCTTTCCCAGTAACAGGCTAAGTAAGGTCTTCTGATCCATCTCAGCTCGAGTTCGCCAGCCGATGTAAAGCATCCCCTCGTCGTCCTCCGAGAGATATCCCCATCGGATGAATCGATCGATGTTGTACTCTACCCGCCACTTTGGAAACTTCTCTTGCAGCACGCGCTCGACTTCCTTCAGCGAAGCCTTCCCGCGCTTTGAGAGGATGTATGAAAGCGCGACCGTTAGCGCCGCCATATCGTCAATCCGCCAGCCAAAGGTTCTGCCCTCCGAAATCGGTGGGTGGCCCCGCATGGTCACGTAGAATCGGACCATCTCCTCGCCTTCACCCTCCGATACCCGCTTGACCGTCAGGCCGATTCGTTGGAGCTCTTGGTCAAGCATGTGAACTATCTCGAGGTAATTCCGGCCCAAGGCCTTCTTGAGCTCCCAGGACTTGACCCCGGGCTGGCGATGGCGCTTGAAAAGCAGGAGCTGAGCTGCCCGCGCCAGTTTCTCCCTAATTTCAGCCATTTCCTCTTCAGCCACCCCTAGCCCTCCTACTCCATTCCGCGCGGGATAGAGAGATAGGGACCGAAGCAACCATCTCCCTGCGGGTAAGTTCCAGCGGGCGAGCCAACGGCCTGAGGGTTATTTCATCCTCAAGTGGCTTGACTTCGAGGGTTGCATAGCCATAGCTCACTAGGAAACTCACCAACCAAGCCTTACCAATCGTTTCCTCGAATGTTTTTGCTCGTACGAAGTCCCAGTAGGATATCTCACCTTTCTTCCCCGCGGCTCGCTTAAGTTCCTTCCAGAACTTTTCCAGGGTTTCGGTAAACCCCTCTTCAACTATTAGCCCAAGCTTGGCAAGCTCACGCAAAGCCATTTCACCCGTTAGGGTTTCGACTACATCCAGCCTCGCACCCCGCTCGGCCAGGCTCGGCAGATTGGTCCAGTAGTCCATTGCCTCCCGGATCCCCGAGGGGGTGAGGCATTCCATCTCCACGATCGGGTGCCACGACCGCACGAAGATATCAGCCAGCTCTCGGGACGAAAGGGTGTTGATCTTCCACATCACCAGCAGCGGATCGAAGTAGAGCAGGGACGAGCGATGTTTCACCCATTCCCCTTGCTGGGAAATTACGTCCGAGAGACCCAAAACGGCCTCGATATCGAGGTAGAGCTCCTCCCAGTCGCGAATTTTCGGTAGGATTTTCCTAAGCCTCTCGAAAAGCTCCGGAACCTCGACCTCGAAAGGATCTATCCCTCGCCGACCGACCGTCCGGCAGAGATCGATTATCCGCAGCATGATCTCTTTCCTCTGTTTCTCGCTAACGGGCATCTACGCTACCACCTTAACGCTTGAAACCCCCGCGACGTTTTGGACCGTGATGACATTTGAAACCCCTTCGACGCCCGGGAGCTGTCTCGGCGTTATGAGGAGGCATTGCGCGGAGCGGGCCCCCATCAGCCGCATTAGCTGCCGCATCAGCCTCTCCCGGTTGCGTGGATCCATATGGATGTCGAACTCATCGACGGCACGGATCGGTGATTTGATGTGTTGCTGCAGGGCTAGGAGGAAGCACATGATCGAGCTCGTGCGCTCACCTCCGCTCTGAGTGTAAGCGTCCAAGACCCGCGGCTCAGAGCCCATGAATCCAACGTGCAGTTCTAGACCGGCCTCGTCGATGTCCTCGGGATTAACAACTCGAACATCTCCGGTTGCGTTGAGTCCGCCCAGGATTTCCTTGTAGGTCTTGCCGACGGTGTGCGTTAGATCGCTCAGGGCCTTGCGCCACTTTACCTTTCGGAGCTCCAACTCCTCCAGGGCTCGCTTCCGGTTCTCACCCGCGATCTCGGCCTTTGCGCTCAGCTCCTCCAGCAGCTCCTTGTACTTCATGTACATCTTCTCAACATCGGGTGAAACATCCGCTAGACTCGCGAGTTGTGCGTTGACGACTTTTATCTCGTCTAGTATTTCCGAAGGCTTTCGCCGGGTCTCCACGCGTGCGCCGACCTGCTTTGCAGCCCCGGTTAATTCATCCAGCTCCCTTCGGGCTTTGCGGAGCTCGGTTTTCAGGCTGGAGATCTTCCGCTCAACCAATCCCCTACGGAATTCCAAAATGGCACCCTTTACACGAATGTTCACATATCGCTCGTGTTCCTTCGCGCATTTCCCCTTCAGTTTGACCAGGGTAGATTTGATGGCTTCGGTTTCTTTGTTGGATTTTTTCAACCTTTTCTTCGCGTCCTCCATATCGACGCTCAAGCGCTCCGTGATCTGGTGCGAGCTTTCCTCCCCAGCACCGAACGCCGAGCGCAAGGATTCATCGAAGATTTGAAGGAGCTTTAACTCGGCTTCAGCTTCGGCCCCCATTCGTTCGTATGTGATCAGCTTTTGGTAGGAACTCTCCAAATCGTAATCCAGTTCTTTTATCCTAGCACTTGACCTCTCCTCATCGGCTCGGGCCTGCTTGAGATCATCTCCGATCTCCTGCAGATCTTTCTTAAAATCGTCCAGCTTCGAAAGTAGGCCCTCAATCACCTCCTCCTGTTTTATGCACTTTGACCAAGCGTGTTCTAGCTCGAGGCCTTTTCGCTTCTCCGTCAGCTCCCTTTTCCTCAGGTACCTGCCGTACTGCGATTCCCAGTACTTCAGGGTCTCTTCGGCCTTTTCCAAGAGAGTCCGAATAGACTCCTCTTCGCTCAGCGTGTGCGCTAGCTTCTCGCGAGCCTCCAGGATTTTTTCGCGATACTCGCGTATCCCCACTGCCTCCTCGACCATCTTGAGCCGCTCTCGGACGTCTATGGCGCCAAAAACGTCTATCATGCCTTGGTGCATCACGATGAGCATGTTATCCGGGTTTATCGCCAACCTCGAGAGGATCCGTAAAACCTCCCCCTTGGTAACTGTGCGGAAGTTCGCCTCGTGCCAGTAGGTCCCGTTGCGGTTGAGGTACCTAGATAAGACAAAGGTATCGGACCTGCAGCTCGGTATTGGGCGCCTGCCATTCCGGGGCGTGTTATCGAAAACCACGGTTGCGCGCGCTAGGTCCTTTCCCCTGCGGATAAGGTCGCTTAACCTTCGCGAGCGCTCGGTATAGGTCTGGCCGAGGGCGACAGCTAGGGCTAGAAGGATGGATGATTTGCCAGAACCATTTGGACCACAGATGATGTTCAGCCCTGGTTTAAAGGGTATCCTAGCATACTCATACGACATGAAATTCTCAAGGATTATCTCCTTGATGAGTCCGCTGGCCTCTCCCGCTTCGGGCATCTGACCACCTTTTTTAATGTTTTGATTTTCCTCAATTTTAAAATCTGTCATACTAATTGGTTCTGTGGTGCCAAATTGGTTCTTGCGGCCAAAATATTCGAGCTGAGAGAAGACTTGGGCTTAGACCTCATAGCCCGAAAATTGAAGGAATTCAGAGAAGAGCAACCATACGGGCGTAAGGGGGAGAGCAAGAAGCTCACAACGGAAATCTTGGACTTAAAGCTAGAGGACGATAGGCTCGAGGGCATCTTCACTCGGGATTTCGTGCTCAGTCGCTACTACAAACGCGGACTGGTTGAGACTCTAGTAACAGAGGAGGTTCCATTTTGGATAAAGCGATTCAAGGGACGGGCCTTTTTGGTCGTGCTAGCACCTTCCGTGGCCCGGGGAGTGAAGAAGCTACTGACAAATTATGTGGCGAATAAGCTCAGTGAGATTTTGTTCATAAAGACAGGGGCGATTGTTGAAGCCCGGATCACCCACGAAACCCTGCGCGAGCTCCACGAATCGAACCCTGGGGCCACCAAGCTAATCTGGTTCGATGATGTTGATATCCCAAACGTGGGGAAGCTCGCTTTAGCGGGGTCGGCTCTCGCAGATACAAAGCTTTACCGTGAATATTTGGAGCATGGAAAGATTTGGTATGTGTTATTCGAGGTTCAGCGCCGTGGTGTGGTCGTTGGGATCACTAGAAACTGCGTGGTAACAGCTTTTAGCCGAATGGAACGAAGTGAGTTTTTGGACTATGTTCTAAAAGAGGTCCTCCCGCTGATTTCTTAGAAGTGCGGGGATTCGAACTCTTGAACCCCCACAGGACCAAATATCGCCATCACTCCGGCAACTTCTCCCTAACCCAGCCGTAAAAACGCTCGACTCTTTTCGCAAGTTCTCGTGCGTTCGGCTCCTTGAACACAGTTTTGCCGTATTCTACTGGAGTCTTGAAATCCAAAATGGAGATGAACTGGCTGGATTTTTCCCTTAACTCTTTTGGATCGAGCCCCTCTATGCTGGCGAGGAGCTTGGCGGCGTCGGCGTGTTTTATTCCCTTATGCTTTTTACCTAGGAAGAAAATTGTTAACGCATCGCATGCAGAGATCGTGCAATGGACGCCTGCCAGCACGGCTAGGTTCCAGCGTTTGCTTGTAAGTTCATCTTTCATGCCGTCTAAATATTCTTCGGCCTTCTTGAGGTAGTTTGAATAGAGGTACTTCTCGACTTTTTGTGTTTCGACCATATCAATCACCCAAGACTACGATGCCCTTCTCTATCTCCTTCTTTAGCACCCTGCTCAATTTTTTGTACTCGCTCGGGGTACAAACGAGTATCGACAACACGTTGCCAAAAAGCCCCAATACCTCCACTCTGAGCTTATCTTGGAGCTCCTTCACCCATTTGCCCTTCTTCTTTACAACTAACAGCAGGTCTATATCGCTATCCGGCCGCTCATCACCACGGGCAACGCTCCCATAAATCACAGCTTTCTGCACAGGGAATCGCCCAACCCTCGTCGAAATCCTCCGCTTTAGATGATCCAAGAGGTTTTTCTCCGTCTCAAAAGTGGGTAAGATAAGCGACTTGATTAGATAGTTGTTTTGGTCCACCTTCCAAAGAATCGATTTTCCTACTCTGCGGCTTTTGACGAACCCATACTGCTCAAAGATAGTGAGGATATCAATAACGCCACGAACAGAAACGCCACAATAGCCGGATAGTTCTCTGGACGTAAACTCCTTGGGGTGCCGCACAAGTACTCGCAGTACTTTTATCCTCTCGCTGGTCCCAAACACGTCTTCCACCACATTATGGAATTTCATAGTCGCTCACCATATTATGAAGCTAAGTTCAAATATTTAAAGTTAACTTCACGATAAAAACGTGAACGAACTGTAAATGGTGCGGGGGGAGAGATTCGAACTCTCGAAGGCCTTCGCCAGCAGATCTTAAGTCTGCCCCCTTTGACCTGGCTTGGGTACCCCCGCTCAATGAGCTATTCCAGTTTCACCGAGAATAAAATTAACTTAAACGCCGCTTCCGCCTGTAGACTTTCCGGTAGACCGCGCGGTATTTCCTGCACTTCTTCTCGAGCTTTCGTTCGAGCTTTTCCTCCA
>CAZCRN010000056.1:0-5062 GCA_964501125.1 Hadarchaeota archaeon (SeqCode)
TCCGCATTGGTTTGGGAGGTGGAACTTAAAACGGAGAATTCATTCATTCCATCTTCATGCTCGTGCTGGTGGTTCGGGCTTTGAACTTCCCGATCTCGCGGTTGTTGGTTTCGATCCGCCATCGGCGGCGGTAGAGTTTGTCTGCCACCTCCGGTTTGAAGGGGATGTTGCTAACGTAGGCGAACGTTCGCCACCCTCCCTTCGTTCTCCTCCTAGCGAAGATGAGCTTGACCTGCACGCTGTTCCCGAAGCTCTTGATTGTGTAGTCTGCGGTGGACGGTACCTCTCCCCTCTTGAACAGGCAGCAAAGCCTTTTTATCGGTGCGGTTCGCTTCGCTGGCATTAAAAACACCAATTTCCTCGATTGAAGCTCCTTGATGACTTCGACCGTGAAAAAGGCCTTGTCCAGCAGGATTATCCTTGGCTCGACGAGCCCTTCTACGGCATCGAGCATCTCTCGCAAGACCCTGACCTTCGAGGTGAATGGCCCAACCTGTTTTACCATCAGCACGAAAGTCCGCCCGGACTCGACAATGCTCAGCGTCGCGAACCTTATGCCGAGCCTTGTTCCGGGGAGCCTCGAATCCCCCACACACGCAGGTTGCTCGGCGCCGTAGTAAGGCAGGGTCTTAAAATCGAGGGCAAGCGTCACCCTCCGGGGGAGGGGTAGTCTTTCTAGCAAACCAGTGTTCAACTTCCAGAGTGCGCGATTAAAACTCTTTTCATGCACCTCGTGCAACCTATCCAAGACCCTATCTGGTGAAGGCTTGGAACACTCCTCGGCCGATGCTCTCCTCCGCCCAAGATCGACCAAGACCGTTGCAAGTTGTCTAGCTTTGTACCTCGAGTTTGGGGCTGGGTTGAAGAGCCTGGCCACGGTTTTAATAACCCCATTGACCAATTTTTTGGTGGCCTTGAACACTTTCGTAGGGTGAACCCCCTAGAAGGGTTCTGGGCCTCCCGCCGCCCATCCGGGCGGCCTTTTTCACCTCCCCAATCCTCTTCCAGTTCCCTCCGAAAGGGTATTTTAGCTACAGGAAAAATCACTTACGGGAGTACTGGTAAATTAAGTATAAAAATACCCGAAAAGAAAATGATGTGGTAAAATGTGGCTTCAAGTGAGGATGTACCTGCTTCTGGCGTTGCTTTTTGGTATCGTTTATGGTGTTATTGTGGGGATCGGCAGTTATTTCGGCGTTGGAGGTCTGATCCCCTATCTAATACTGGCACTCGTGTTCATCGGTATCCAATACTATGTGGGGCCTTCTATTGTGAGCTCGACGATGAGGGTGAGATGGGTTTCAGACGCGGAGGAGCCCGAACTCCACCGGATGGTGAGCGAACTCGCCGTAAAAGCGCGCATCCCAAAACCGAAGGTAGGCATCTCCCAGCTCTCGATCCCTAACGCTTTTGCGTTCGGCAGGAGCATGCGAGACGCTAGGGTATGCGTCACGCGCGGGATCTTGGATCTCTTGGACAAAGACGAACTTAATGCCGTCTTAGGCCATGAGATCTCCCATATAAGGCACCGCGACATGGCGATCATCACTCTCATGAGTGCCGTTCCGCTCATGCTTTATTTTATCGCCTTGAGCACGCTATGGGGGGGCATGTTTGGAGGGAGAAGAGGTGGTGGAGCAGCCTTAATTGGTCTGGGTGCATTCGTCCTTTACTTCGTCACGAACCTGCTCGTGCTCTGCGGATCCAGAATTCGCGAATATTATGCGGATCTGGGGGGCATCAGATTGGGTGCTGCTCCCCACCACATGGCCTCCGCCCTTTACAAGTTAGTACACGCTAGCGCGCGTTATCGGGGCACCAGCGAATTCAAGCAGATTGAAGGAGGGAAGGCTTTCTTCCTCAACGACCTTTCAAGGGCTCCGAACGAATTGAGGGGGCTCTCCGAGATCGACCGCGACATGAGTGGAACGATCGATGCTCAAGAACTTGCGGAAGTTCGCAATAAGAAGATAGCGTTAAGCAGATCCGATAAGATGATGGAACTCCTCTCCACCCATCCAAACATGCTGAAGAGGATCAAGTATTTGTCCGAAAAAGCTTGAGCTTAAGTTACGAAGGTGATAGCAGATGGTACTATCCGTAAGTAGGCCACAGTCCTTTTTCTTCCTTTTGAGTTTTGGCCCATCTAGACCTTGAAAACAATGGTGCAGTTTTGAACCAAGGTCTGTACCCCCCAGAATTTTCCGGAAAATCTCCTCTGAAAATGCCCAGACTGCTTTAGAATGCCCATGGTGCAGCGAAATTGGCCGACACCTTCGACTTCGGAACCAAGGCTAGTTTGCCGGCGATCGGCGGCGGGAGGGTCGTCGTCCGGGTGCCCAAGTTCAACGTGTTTCCCGTGATGATCGCCACATGGAAGGGCAAGGATGAGATCGATGTGGCAGGCAAAATGGTGAACTTCGCGCAGTACGTGCAGATGCGGGGCGGGATCGTGATCTACACGGAGGAGCTGGAGCGTTACTTGAGAGAAAAGCTAGGCAGAAAAGTGAACTTTCAGAAAGTGTTTGGGGAATGGTATTCAGACCCAGAAAGGCATGGGGAGTTTACAAGCCACCTTACTGAATTCGCGCTAAAGCATTAACTTGCGCATACTAGTCAAAACAGCTAGCTTCTTATCAAGCCACATAGAAGAATGATTGGCGCAGGTAACCGCGTTGGGAACAGCGAGCGGACCGGATGAAAGCTCGCGGCGGACCAATGGGGCCTTGGCCTCCAAATCCCTAATAAGGACGCTCCGGCCTGCGGCTATGCCTGCGCCATGTGGGTACAACCCTCCGAAGAAAGGCAGTATTATCAGTTATCAGCTTAAAATGTTGGCTGTCCTAAGGGATACCGTATGTCCCAACGGCGAATTAGCAAAGGGCAGGCGATTGATTTACAAGAATGGGCATTAGAAGAAAGTGGAACCAAAGAATTTTTAAAAAACCCGCCAGAACTTCCTAAAAAAGGTATGGTGAAACACGGGCTCTACGTAAGTTATGAAATTGATGAAACAGAGCTTGACGGGGGAATTGACTGGCCAGATGTGGGTGTTGCCACGGTGATTGGCGTGCTTAGGAACGGACGCAAAGAAATTATTGGAGAAGTTCGTGCTTACAATTGGGAAGCTATTTGGCTGGGCACAGCTGATTTTGATGAAATAGACGATCCACAAGAATGGTGGAAATGTATCAAAGATGCTTACAGGCGACTTGAAAAGAGCGACAAGAAGGGCAAAGAGATAAACTTCGCGGGAACGTGGCGTATTTATGAAATGGAGACATGGGGTAAGGACTACTTTAACATGGAAGTACAGGCCTACATCAAGATAGGCGCCGACAATAGCGGAGATTTTCAGTTTGGTTTAGTTCGGGGCGAGATAGATGGAAAAGTCGTTAATTACGCAGATGAAAAAAGGTTTGAGTTTACGTGGGAAGGGAACGATGAATGTGATCCCGCTTGTGGTAGTGGTTGGGTTAAACCAAAGGAGAATGGTTTGCTAGAGGGAGAATTCAGAATTCACAGCGGAGAGTCTTCCACCTTTTCGGCGAGGAAGGCGAAAAACCATAAAACATCGGGGGGGAAAGGATGAAACTGTGTGAAGCGGATGTTGAGCTGTTTTACAAGCTGTACCACCCATTGTTGGTTTATGTCAACAAAAAATTCAGCACGGTGAAAGGCATAAGCTCTCCGGAGGATTTTAAGAAATTTCCTGTTGAAGAAATAAACAAATTTCGAGAGAGATTGTACAAACAGCCCGAGTTGATCGACTCATTTGTCAACGAAAACCCTTTAAACTTTACATCGGACGAGCTAGAAATAATCAGTGGGTGGAAAAATTTTGTCAGGGAAAAATTCTTCATTTTTCGTTATTTGAAAGACTACACAGTTTTCCTTGACTCAGGTGATCCGCCAAAAGCTTATGGGGTTCTTGCGCTCAACAGCCCATTTGAGGAGATCGTTGGGCCCTATCTGCCGGTAATGGTCGAGGCAGTTCTTTTGCCGTTCAAAAGCAAAATCATATACGACAGCATCTTTACATCGTATCCCATCACCTTCGGCGGGGGCGTTCGGAGGAGTTTAAACGACGCATATCGGGAGGCCAAAGCGAGGTTTGGCGTGATAACCTCCCTCCCATTCACAGCGGGGGAAAGAGGACAAACCGATGCTGACAAATTAAGGTTTTATCTGAGCAGCGAGCGCAGTAGGGCGAAATACTGGGATGAAATAGAGAGGTTAATCAAGGGGGACCCAAATCTCTTAGCTCTTTACCATCGGGAAATGGGTAAAATCCACGCTAGGACATACGGAAGACGACTGCGTGAGATCGGTTTGAAAGATGGATGGTTTGCCATACTCGAAGGCATCACCGTGACGGGTGGGGCCACGAGGGAAGAAGTCGAACAAGTCTTGGAGCGCATCCTCCCGGCAGAAAAGAGGGAATTTGTTCACATCTTTCACCTAAAAGGGAAAGCAAATCACCGTGATGGCGCCCCACGATTTACTGACCGGGAAAGTAAAGGGTGAAAACATGAAATCCAAATTAACAAAAGACCCGAAAAACGGGACGACGATTTTCGAAGTAACCTACTTGGGCACGCTGGGAACTGGTTGGAGAGGAGAGGTCTCAAGGACAATCGAACTCAAAGATACCCAAACCCTGGCTGACTTGCGCGATGCCATTCAGGAGTCAGTTGGGTGGGACGACCCGCATCTCTATTCATTTTTCATGGATGGGAAAGTATGGGGATCGAACCTCGACCAAGAATACGTCCACCCACAACTTCACAGATACTTGCAGGGGAAGAGAGCGATGTGTCCTGTGGATCTCATGTGGTATCCAACCGAAAATTTCCTATGGCACATGGAGCGCAGGCCGCGGAGCGCAGATACTCCAATTAAAACGCTGGG
Organism: Hadarchaeota archaeon (SeqCode); assembly: GCA_964501125.1. GTDB lineage: Archaea > Hadarchaeota > Hadarchaeia > Hadarchaeales > CAZCRN01 > CAZCRN01. Next base: position 4,912 of record CAZCRN010000056.1, read on the forward strand.
GCTGAGTAAGGGGAGGAGATTTCTTTACAGAAACCACGGCGAGAAAGCCCCCGGTTTCAGCCGCGGGGCGAAATCGCCGTTTTGGCGGATTAGTTTCGGCACCCTTCTCCCCGGAAGACTTATAAAGCCGGCGTGTTGATAAACCAACCAA
>CAZCRN010000056.1:5072-5414 GCA_964501125.1 Hadarchaeota archaeon (SeqCode)
TCGCTATGGCTGAGTAAGGGGAGGAGATTTCTATACCTATTAGTTTTTGGAGACCAGCACCACATTAAAATAAAAGTCGTTGGGTTCGGGGAGGTAAAGAAAGGCGAAAAATATCCAAAACTGGTGGGATCTGTAGGCAAACCACTGCCGCAGTACCCCAAATAAAATGGTTCTAAACACGGGCTGGAGCAACTTTCACCTGGCCTGACAAAAGCAGGGCGCCCGTCATACCCAAATCCTGAAAGGAACCCCAATTTGCGCTTTTCAATTAATGGTGCGGGGGAGGAGATTTCAGCACCAATTTACCGGTAAAAATCTCCTTGAAAAATGCCAAGACTGCTT
>CAZCRN010000057.1:0-5344 GCA_964501125.1 Hadarchaeota archaeon (SeqCode)
TCCCTCTCGCCCAAATTAGCGCACATCAAAACCACTCGCTGAGCCTCCAAAATGTGTATAGCGAAATAAACTTCTATGGGATATCGATTGTTTGGGAGAACCTTTCGTTTGGGTGAGAATTTGAAATTACACATGAAACTGTCAGCGATAAATTGGTTTGGGCTCATCGCGGGCATTCTGATGCTCGTGCTCCCGTTCGCCGGCCCTTGGTGGCACACTACGGTCGGGACTGGAGCAGCGGACGTTGGAATCTCCCCATTCAATGTTGACATAACCGCATTCGGCGAACCCATGTCCGTACCCATAATTTGGTACGTTGTGCTCGGGGCCAGGCTTCTCATCCTGGCCACGGGAGCATTGATGCTCGCCGGTTCCCTAGCCCCGAGGCGATGGTGGTCTGGGCGACTCGTTAGATTCGGTTCCACCAAGGTTCTCTGGATGATCATCGGATTGATCGGGTTTGCCATAGTTGGAGCACTAATCGCAAATGCCGTATTCGGATTAAATGTGCCATATCTGTCCGGAAGCGCGACCCAAACGCTTAGAGGCGACGAGTTTCAGTTCTTCGGCTTTAGTTTACCAGAAGGCGTTACGGCGACTTTTCTAATCGCCATGACACTTACCAAAGCTTTCACCTTAGCGATTATCGTTGCCGCACTAGCTATCGTAGCGAGGGTATATCACCGAAGATTCGCCAAGCCGTCGGAGAAGTCAGGATAATTAATGCCACCGACCATATCTGTTAATGATGTCCCAAAAATTAATTGAAACTAACGTTTTCGATTTGCTGGCCAGGCCGCTACGGAACCTATTAGCCAAGCGTGGATTCAGCAAGCCGACACGGCCCCAAATCGAAGCGATACCCAAGATCCTAGAGGGCAAAAACATCCTGCTCATAGCCCCAACTGGAACTGGCAAAACGGAAGCAGCCATCCTACCTATCCTTCACATGTTGTTGCCGGCCCCTCGTGTTCGCGGGATTAAGGCCATATACATCACGCCACTTCGTGCCCTGAACCGGGACCTGCTGGAGCGACTCGAGTGGTGGTGCAGGGAGCTCGACCTAAAGATTTCGGTCCGCCATGGGGATACGGCGATACACGAACGCCGAAAGCAAGCCCTGAGCCCACCCGATGTGCTGATCACGACGCCCGAGACCCTACAGGTTGTCCTTATGGGTAAATTGCTAAGCCAGCACTTGCCAACCGTGCGCTGGGTGATCGTTGATGAGGTTCACGAGCTTGCAGACAACAAGCGGGGGGCCCAGCTTTCCCTGAGCCTTGAGAGACTTCGAAGGGTCAAGGCCGGCGATTTTCAAATAATCGGCCTATCGGCGACCATCGGCTCTCCCGAGGAGGTTGCGAAGTTTCTGGTTGGCGTCGGCAGGAAGTGCGAAGTAGTAGATGCCACGGTCGCACGAAAGATCGAGACGGATGTATTGTATCCAACACCAAAACGAGGTGACCAGATGCTGGCTTCGGAGCTCTACACCTATCCTGCAGTTGCGGCTAGGCTTCGAGCGATGCGAAAACTCATAGAAAAACACGGTTCGACCTTAGTCTTCACCAATACCCGCCCAATGGCCGAGATCCTGACCAGCCGTTTTCGGATGTGGGACATGGGTTTTCCCGTTAGCATCCACCACGGCTCGCTCTCGAGCTTTTCGCGAACGCGGACCGAGCAGGGGCTGAAGGCAGGGGACTTAAAAAGCGTTGTATGCGTATCGGGTGATTCAAGAGTTCTGCTTGCAAATGGAAAGTGGGCGCCGATTTATGAGCTGACCCTCCGGCCCGATAACGTGTGCGTAACCTCGTTATCTGATTTGCTCAAAATTCAGTCATCACCTGTGCGATTGGTTAAAAAAACCGGTATCAGCCCACTAGTCCAAGTTTCAACTAAGTTAGGTTTCCAACTGAAATCTACTTACGATCATCGATTCCTCACCATCAATAGGAATGGAAATTTAGATTGGGTTATGGCCAGAAATCTGAAGATTGGCTCACCCGTCGCTATAGCTAGATGCACCAAACTGGTGGAGGATGTCCCCACCCTTCTCGATTTTATACCAGCTAACTCATATGTACACATTTCGAAAGATTTGAGGGATAAGTTAAGAGAAATCCTGAGAAACAAATACGGCACATATGTTCGTTTGGCTAAATTCTTATCGATTTCAATCGATAAAATCAAGGGTTATTTGAGTCGAGGGCGGGCTATGCCTTTCAACACTCTCGCCTTACTCCTACGAGAGGCTGGAATCCCATTAAAGCGAATTCAACATAAAATAACAGGCATAGGTAGCAAGAACTACCTCAGAGGTCTAATTCCCTATTCCATCAATGAAAAAGTTGCGAGAACAATCGGTTTTCTGCTAGCGGATGGAGCGATCACTAGGAAAGATATGCTGCGCCTCTTCAATACTGATCGGGTATTGCTTCAACGGTATGCAGAGACTCTAAAAACCGAGTTTGGTTCCCGTTATACGATGGTTAAACAAAAGTCCGGTGTGTGGGTCGCTAGGTTCCATGCAACGTGGCTATGTGAGCTTCTCAAAAAAATAGGGGTAGGGGGCGGAAGGAAGGCAAAAAAAATACGAATCCCCCCCGTCTTTTTCAGTTCACGCTCCAACTTGGTTTTCGCTTTCCTCGGGGGATATTTTGATGGCGATGGGTGTTTTGAAAGGCACAGGGGCAAGGTTTACTCTGCGCTATTTGGGACTTCTAGCGAGCGAATGGCGAGGGACCTTCAACTGATTCTGCTGAGCCAAGGGATACTCTCGGCTCTAAGGAAAAAGGAGGGCAAAAGAGGCCCCGAGTACGTGATTGCTATTTTGGGAGGTAGACACTTGAGGAAATTCTTGAGGAATTGCTCATTTTGGCGCACACGTGAAGAATTAAAGGAAGTGAGTGAGGGCTATTCCCACCGAGACATCATACCAAACATAGGATCAATCTTGAGATCGATTAGAAAAGCGTCTGGTTTGACTACATATGCAATACAAAAATTACATAAAATTGATCCGAGCAGATACGAGAGGAATGAAAGGACGATAACCAGAGAGAAGCTCCAACAGTTGATTGCCATCTATGAACGTTCCACCAGCATTCCGAAGATCCTCAAGTCGTTGCAGAATTCTGACATTTTCTGGGATTATGTCAGCAAAATTGAAGAAATCGATTCTGAGCCTGTTTACGATGTATTCGATGTCAAGGATTCATCCAACTTCATCGTCAATGGTTTCATAACCCACAACTGTACTTCGTCCATGGAGCTCGGGTTGGACATAGGCAGAATAAATCTATGCATCCAGTACAACTCCCCAAGGCAGGTCACGCGGCTGCTCCAACGAGTCGGTCGGAGCGGGCATCGGATAGGTGGTGTGGCCAAGGGAGCAATAATCGTTCAGGATCCGAGCGATGCTCTCGAGTCAATCGTGATCGCTGCTAGATCTAAGAGGCGGGATCTGGAGCAGGTTCCAATCCCCGACAAACCCCTCGATGTGCTGATGCACGAGCTCGTTGGGCTCATGGCTTACGCGCGCAGATGGAACGTTGATGATGTTTATGAGATCATCAAGGGAGCCTATCCATACCGTGACTTGTCGAAGGACGAGGTGATTGAGGTCCTGCGGTATATGGAAAGCCTCAGCCGAAAATTAGCGTGGGTTTCGCCCGAGGGGGAGGCGTTCGCGAGGCCCGCCAGACACAAGCGGTTATTCACATACTATTTCGAGAACTTGTCCATGATCCCCCAAGTTAGGCAGTACTTGGTTGTTGATGACGAGCGGAATGAGCCGGTTGGGATCCTCGACGAATCCTTCATAGCCGAGTATGGTGAGCCCGGCGTCAAATTCGTGATAGGTGGGTCGGCCTGGAGGATCGTGCAAGTCTACAAGAACAAAGTCTATGTCAAACCGGGTGACGACCCACTCGGGGCCATCCCCACTTGGATTGGAGAGGAGATCCCAGTTCCCTACTCGGTAGCCCAAGAGGTAGGCGAAATAAGACGGCAGGTCGAGGAGCTTACCAATAAGGGACTGGACCTAGATAAAATCTCCAAAAAACTTTCCGAGCAATACGGCGTTGAACAAGACGTGATGAAAAAGGCGCTGGAGGATACATTCGAACAGCTTAAACTAGGAATGCCTGTACCGACGCACGAGCGGATTACCGTTGAAAAGGTAAAGGATATGCACGTGGTTCAGGCCCACTTCGGGACTTTGGTTAACCGAACTCTAGCACGGTTTATCGCCCATCAGGCATCGGAAGAGCTGGGTGAAACCGTGGCCATTTCCATCGACCCATATCGAATTTTGTTGAAATCCAAGGCGCTTTCTCCTGAGGAACTCGTGAACATCCTCAAGGGGAAACTTGGAGGGGAATTCCAGACGACTGTCAAATCGCTTATCGAGGATAGCAAGTTCTTCAGATGGAGGCTCGTGCAAGTGGCGCGGCGAATGGGTGTGCTCGAGCAAGAGGCCGAACTTACGAGCCGGGTGGTCGATCAGCTCATGAAGGGGCTTCGAGGGACTCCGGTCCACGAGGAGACTTTTAAGGAGGTAATTTACAAGGATTTGGACCTGCACGGAACTGTGGATGTCTTGGAAAAAATCAAGGCCGGTAAGCTGGAGCTCGTTTCGCTTGGGGTAAGGGAGGAACCGAGCCCGATATCGAGCTTGGTGTGGAAGCGCCCGACAATTGCCCTCGAGCCGGTTTCAGGAGAGAGGTTGCGAATGCTTGCAATAGTCTCGGCGCGGGCACGGTTGTTGAGCGAGGTTCGAACGTTCGCGTGTGCGAAGTGTGGGGAGTACGTTGAGGACTGCAGCATTCATGAATTAGACGAGAAGCCTAAGTGTCCTTCGTGCGGGTCGGCACTCATCGGGATGGCCGAGGAAACGTCAGATGAAGTCCGAAGGGCGCTCGAGTTTCCTAAGCGCAAAGGTAAAATCTGGAAGTCGATATTGGATACCTCAAAGCTGATCTCAAAACATGGTAGGCTGGCGGCGGTTGCGCTCGCGGCGAGAGGGATTACCCCAGAGGCGGCCAAAGAGATCCTAGGGAAGGAGAAAAAGCTCTCGGGTAAATTTCTGGAACTGGTTTTAAGAAAGGAACGGGAGGCCCTTCTAAAGAGATTTAAGTGGACGTGAACGCTCGAAGCGATTAATAGCCAATGAGCCCAAGCATTCCTCGGAGGAGTATCACTGGGTTTATTGTCACGCATTCGGGGGTTATTGAAGCCAAAGATTCGCAAGCCCAAGCCAGTGTTCAAGCCGTTTGAAATTGTAAAGGCCGAGCGAGGCTCCTACGCGGATTTCGAGCGAGCGTTGCACAAATATGGTCTAATA
>CAZCRN010000058.1:0-5277 GCA_964501125.1 Hadarchaeota archaeon (SeqCode)
AGCTCTAGCGGAGTAGCGGTCAAGCACTTTTTATGAATTCCAGCACCTGCGAGAGATCACGCTTAAGCTTGAACTTGCGTTGGAAGTACTTTAGGACATTCCGGACATCGCGCTTGAGCAATTCCACAGCGCCAGGGCTCCTGATTGACAGGTACTGTGGCCAGTCGATGATCAACACCTCGCCATCTGGTTTTATGATGATGTTGTGTTCGCTCAAGTCAGCGTGTACTACCCCAAGGCCATAGGCGCGCTTGATGTTTTCGAGCACATCGTCGAGCACGAGCTCGGGCTCATCTATTCCTTTCACATCCGCGAGTTCGATTCCATCGATTAGACCCATCACCAAGACGTGCCGGTCGTATGCGATAGGCCGCGGAACCGAGACATGCGGGTGAAGTTTTTGCAGAGCTTTGAACTCGCGCTCGGCGGCAAGCCGCGATGCGTACATCCACCCATGTCTTGGAGGGTATGGTCGCAGCAACCGGACCCGCGTGAAGCTCGTGCGTCCCAGCCGGTTGAACTTCACAGCAACTTTGACACCGTCGGGCATGACTGCGTCGTAGATGTCAGCTTCCTTGCCGATCCCTAAAGGGGTACCGAATTTCTCAAGCACGTTACGTTTCACGAGCTCTTGCAACGCTAGGACGTCGTGCCCGGCAGGTGAGAGCTTATACCCAACATATCCAACCGTTTGGCGAATTATCAGCTTGAATTTGCTCAACCTAGTCAAATGATACTCAACTTTTTTGGGAACCAATCGGCTCAGCGCAGGAAGTTTATCCGAGGGCACGAATTCGTATCGGCGCATCCAACGCTCGATGATCCCCAGTAACTTGAAGTCGTTCGGTCGCATTCGTTTGAATACTCGGATGGCTTGTAAGATCATATGGCTCGAAAGACCTTTTTGGCGGGCAAGCAAATTAACCTACGGGAATTGGGTGCGGTATGCCACGCTTGCAGAAAGCTTTGAGAAGCTAGAGAAAACATCAGCATACCTAAAAAAGAACGCTATAATCGTCGACCTGCTCAAGCGGACACCGGTTGAGGACATGGAAATGGTAGTTTTGCTCCTATTGGGTGGAGCGTGGCCGGCATATGTATCGAAGGAGACTGGAATCGGGCTACAGCAACTCAAGAAAGCTGTTGCTATGGCTTCCGGTTACTCGTCTGCTGAAGTCGACAAGCTGATGCAAGAGATTGGGGATTTGGGCGAGGTCGCTCAGAAAATTAAGGCGAAGAAAAAACAAGTGACCCTATTTGCCAAACCCCTGAGTGCGAAAAAAGTTTTTGAGAATATCAAGGCACTGCCCGAAATCACCGGCGAGGGTTCGGTCGACCGGAAGATAGCCACGGTTGCAGAGCTCTTGACTAGCGCTTCACCGCTCGAGGCCAAGTATGTGACGCGCACGGTTTTGGGCGACCTCAGGATTGGGGTGGCCGAGGGGAGGCTTCGCGATGCTATAGCCTCAGCGTTTGACGTGTCCCCGGATGCGGTCGAGCATGCGTACATGTTAACCACGGACTATGCTGTGGTTGCAAAGGCAGCAGCAGCCGGACGCGAGCGGGGTTTGGAGAAGCTTGGGTTAGAAGTCGGGCATCCCGTGAGCCCGATGTTGGCGCAGCGAGCCGAGGACGTCGATGAGATATTAAAGCGTATGCGAGGTAAAGCCGCGTTTGAGATAAAACTCGATGGCATCCGCATCCAGGTCCACAAGGACGGCGATGATATACACCTGTTTACACGCCGAATGGAGGATTACACCTCGATGTTCCCAGATCTGCTTGATCCGCTGCGTCGAGCTCTAAAACCAAAGCGCGCAATCGTTGATGGTGAACTCGTCGCTATAGATCCACGCACCCGTAAACCAATGCCTTTTCAAGAGGTGCTGAAGCGGCGCAGGAAGTACGAGATCAAAAAAGCGATTGAGGAGATCCCGGTCGAGATTCATTTATTTGATGTGCTAATGTCGGGCAAGCAAACTCTGCTCGATCAGCCTTATGCAAAACGCCGAGCGATGCTCGAGAAACTCGTTAAACCCGTGAGAGGCAAGGTGCTGATAGTCGAGCAGCGCGTCACGGACAAGCCCGATGAGATCGATGCATTTATGCGGAGGTCCCTTGAGATCGGCCACGAGGGGCTGTTGGCGAAGGATCTGGAGGCGTCCTACCGCGCGGGTAGGCGCGAGTTCATTTGGTTGAAGCTGAAGCCCACGGTCGAGACTCTCGATCTCGTGGTGGTTGGGGCGCTGTACGGTAAGGGCAAGCGAGCCGGCCATTTTGGTAGCTACATCCTTGCAGCGCGCGATGAGAAAACGGGACGATTTAAGACTGTCACGAAGTGCGGGAGCGGGTATACCGATGAAGATCTAAAGGAGCTCACAAAGCTTTTCAAGAAAATTCAAATCAAAAAACCACATGAAAGCGTTGATATAGAGATAGACTGTGATGCGTATTTTGAGCCTAAGGCAGTTTTTGAAATCGTTTATGAGGAGGTACAGAAATCGCCAGCTTTGAAGCACACGAGTGGGATGGGCCTCCGTTTTCCTAGGTACATTCGGTTGAGAGAGGACAGGCGCCCAGCTGATATCAATACGATTGCGGATATAGCTAGGCTGTACGAAAAACAGCAAGTTAAGAAAGCTAAAACCCGCTAGCCGAGCCCGAGGGCAACTTGGTTCTCGAACTCCGAGAGGAAGTCCGGGATTTTATCCTCCGCGACCTGTGCCCCACACGCCACCGCATGACCGCCCCCTTCGCCCCCCGTGGCTCGCGCGGCCTCACGGATGGCCTTGGCTAAGTCGAGACCCTTCAAGAACAAAAGCTTCGAGCATCGCGCCGAAATCTTCGCAATCCCGCCCTCGCGGACGATTCCGACTATCGGTTTGTAGGGATCGCATGTGGGGTGCCCGAGCGTCAGGTTCGCGATCGTCCCAACAAACGTTTCCTTCAGCTCTCCGGTTGCGTCGAAGTACTGGATGTAGCCTTTTGGCGTGCGCGAGAGGCCGACTTGGTCGATGAATCCCATCCCCTCGGCTATGCACCGTTGATGGTATTTGAGCAGCTTCAGCATCGCACGATGGTAGACCCCGCGATCTCCCCTGCACACCTCGAGCCCGATGAGGGGCTGCTCGTGGCGCGCGGTTGCATTTATGCAAGTCGCAAATTCATCTGCATCGCGGAGCATCGACCATTCGCTTTCCTGCAGCAAAGTATGGACCTCGCCGATTATCAGCCCGGGGACATAGCCGACAAGCTCTTCGGGGACATGGGCGAGCGCGCGCTTTATGAGTTCGGTCGCGAGTCGCTGTTTTTCTTCATGCGCTAGATCAATTGGTCGACGCCAGCCGCGCTCACTTTTGTACGGGATGCCCAAATCCTTGAGCAAGGTGATGCAGCCATCCGTCGAACCGCTGATGCCGGGTATCGGCGGGTCGGTGAAAGATTTGAGTGCCCTGAAAATCGGGCGAGTATGGCGTCCATAGAACAACAAATCAGTCTTGCACCCAAGCACCTCAGCATCTATGCCTGCTTGGACGATCTTGCGGTTGTAGCCGCGGAGTTTTCCCCAAGCGTTTTGGATGTCCCCGACAGCCCCGACGATCGCTAGCGCCGAGAGATCGCGGTTCGCTGGGTCGAGTCCCTCTGCAACCAAGTATGCTACACCAGCCCCGCTTATCTCCTGTACACCATCCAAGCCGAGCAAGTGGGCGTTGAGGTGCACGAGCTCTGGCCAGCCCCCCGCCTCTTGGGGTTCGTGGTGATCGGCGATGATGACGTCATGCCCCACGAACTTTTGCCTCACATTTTGTAGCTGCGAACTTCCGAGGTCTGTAAAAATGGTTAGGTCATCCGGGCTCAGCCGGTCGACGACATCTAGGTAAAGCATGTGCACGAACTTGACCCGATGTTCTATGTTTAACCTATCGAGGGCGAGCGAGATTATCCCCGCAGAGCTCACACCATCGGCATCCATGTGCGAGATTATCGTGACCGAGTCACTGCGGTGGGCGCGAATTAGCCGTGCAGCTTCCTGGATCAAATCGTACATCCAAAACCCTCGGTCAAAAATCCTATAGCGCTAGCTGGATTTAAGTTCCTTTACGCAAAAATCAACTGGTATCCAAATGCGGACGATCGAACTTCGCGGCAAAAGTGTAGTGCTGATCGATCAGACGCGACTGCCCGAGAAGCTCAAGTTCATAAAATGTAACAGCGTTGATGCAATTGCGCGGGCAATAAAGACGATGCAGATAAGAGGTGCACCGGCCCTAGGCGTTGCGGCAGCTATGGCACTCGCGGTTACTGCACTGCGCAGCCAGGCGCGTGATAAAGCGGGATTATTGCGCGAACTCGAACGCTCCGCAAAGAAAATTGGGCGGACCCGTCCGACTGCCGTCAATTTATTTGTGGGTTTGGACAGGGCACTGAAGGTAGCGCGAAAAGCCAAAAGTATTCAAGAGGTGTGCGAGGCGGTGGTGCGCGAGGCAAAGCGCATTGCGGACGAGAATGTCGAGGCGAATAAGCGGATTGGCAAGCACGGTGCGAGCCTCATCCGAGATGGAAACACGATATTGACGCACTGCAACACCGGGGCGCTTGCGTGTGTAGATTATGGCACGGCCTTGGGGGCAATTCGAGCTGCTTGGTCGCAGGGCAAACGCATCCGGGTCATCGCTACCGAAACTCGGCCGCGCTTGCAGGGTGCACGGCTAACGGCATGGGAGCTCAAGCGCGCTGGCATACCGGTCACCGTGATAACCGACAACATGGTCGGTGCGCTGATGAGCCAAGGCGCAATCGATTTAGTGATGGTTGGGGCAGATCGGATCGCTGCGAATGGTGATGTCGTCAACAAGGTCGGCACTTACACGCTCGCGGTACTCGCCAAGGAACATGGCGTGCCATTTTATGTCGTTGCCCCAACCCCGACGATTGATTTGCGCGTGCGCACGGGTTCCGAGGTGCCGATCGAACACCGCGACCCGCGCGAAGTGATATTCGTTGGCAGGACTCGGCTCGTTCCAAAAGGCGTGAAGGTGTTGAACCCCGCATTTGACCTAACGCCCGCTCGCCTCGTAACGGCGATCGTGACCGAGCGAGGAATCGTGAGACCTGCTGAGCTGAAATCGCTATTTGCATGATTTGTTAACTGGGGAGTTAACAAACGGTGTTTGAGTCCCCGTTTTCGATTTATAAAAGACCTCCGCCCAAAGCCGCGGCGGGAGAAGTGGAGAAAAGCAGTTCACTGATAGCGAACGTTCGTCACAGGGTGCTATG
>CAZCRN010000059.1:0-5209 GCA_964501125.1 Hadarchaeota archaeon (SeqCode)
GACAAACTTACAGGCGTGTGAAATAATGGGCGAAAAATTGCTATCAAAACGTATGACGAGGCTGCTGAAATCGTGTGTGGTTTACCCACTCGGAAAGCCAGCGCGCGAATGTGGAGTTGGATTACCAGAAGTCGTTAACCTGGGGTCGAACGAGAACCCGCTCGGCCCGTCTCCGCGTGCGCTCGGGGCCATCAGGGCGGAGGCGGGAAAACTTAACCGGTACCCCGACTCAGGGGCAATCGAGCTCAAGCAAGCGATAGCCGATTACGTCGGGGTCGGGCCCAATTGTGTGGTCCTTGGCAACGGATCGGATGAGCTCGTGGACTTGGTCTGCAAAGCGTTCATGGACCCAAACGACCGAGTACTGATCCCGCTACCAACGTTCGCCATCTATGAAATAGCTTGCAGGGTTAACGGTGGAGTTCCCCTATTCGTCAAGCTTCCTAATTTTGAGTGGCGGGTGGCGGAACTCTCGCGCGCTCTGACGAAAGTAAGACTTGCGTTCATAGCCAGACCAAACAACCCAACTGGGAACAGTCTGGATGCAACCGATCTGCGTAAGTTACTGGCGGCGGGCAAACTCATAGTCGTGGACGAAGCGTACGCAGAGTTCGCTGGATATTCGATCACCAAGTGGACGGCGAGATTTGACAATTTGCTCGTGCTGCGCACTTTTTCGAAGGCCTTCGGCCTCGCGGGACTTCGCGTCGGCTATGCGGTGGGCAATCCCAAGTTAATCGAGGCGCTCGAGCGGGTGCGTGCCCCATTCAATGTCAACAGGCTGGCACAGGTTGCCGCGATGGCTGCCCTGCGCGATAAAGCGTATCTACAGAAGGTTGTCAGCACGATACGTAGAGGGAGAGCATATCTGGGTCGGGAGCTCTCGAAGCTTGGCCTACGCGTGTTGCCCTCGGATGCCAACTTCTTGATGGCTGATGTCACACCGCTCGGTACCGATGCGCCCAAGCTTTGCGAGTTCTTAGCCAGCCGCGGTATCCTGATCCGCGATCTATCGAACTTCCGGGGGGCGGGACCACGATGGATTCGAATAACCGTGGGTACACCACGGGAGAACAAAGCGCTCATCGCTGCAATAAAAGAGCTGAAAGGAGGTGACTGAATGGTCGTGAAAATCGCCGTTCCAAAAGGGCACTTGGAGGGCCCGACAATTCGTTTGCTCCAAGATTCGGGAATCGGAGTAGTAAGCCGAGACCCACGCGAGTTGTTTGCGCGGACAAGCGACCCAGAGATCGAGCTCGTGTTCGTTCGTGCGCAGGACATAGCGGACCTAGTCAGCAAGGGGGCAACGGACTTGGGCATCACCGGCTACGATCTGGTGCAAGAGAGCTCTGCAGACGTTTCGGAGCTGCTCGACCTCGGCTACGGCTTCGCACGCTTAGTCGTTGCAGCGCAGGAAAAGTCGGAGATCAGGTCGGTAGGGGATGTCAAGCCCGGCATGCGGGTGGCGACGGAGTTCCCAAACGTCACGCGACGCTATTTTCAAGAGAAAGGCATCGAGATCGAGGTCGTGCGTGTCACGGGAGCTACGGAAGCGACACCATCGATTGGCGTAGCCGATCTGATCGTTGACGTGGTGAGCACTGGGACCACGCTGCGGACTCATGGTCTGGTGGTCATCGACACGATTTTGGAAAGCACCGCTCGGCTTATCGCTAATCGTCAGAGCTTGCGGAAGAAAGGGGAGAAGATCGAGGACATAAAAACAGCGATGGCCAGCGTCATCCGTGCGCGCGGACGCAAGCTCGTGCTGATGAACGTGCCCGAGGAAAAGCTTGAGGCGATCAAACGGATAATGCCTGGGATGGCAGGGCCAACCGTATCACGCGTCGAGACCAAACCAGCGATGCTAGCCGTGCAAGCGGTCGTCGAGGAAAAAAATGTCTACGAGTTGGTCAAGCGTGCGAAAGAAGCGGGTGCACGCGATATCCTGGTGGTGCCAATCGAGCGAATCCTGCCTTAGGAGTTTACTGGGGAGTAAACTTATGTTGGTAATCCCAGCAGTCGACATAAGACAGGGACGTTGCGTCCAGCTAGTTGGCGGAAGGCCGGAAGCGGAAAAAGCGTATGGTAGCCCGGTGGCTGCTGCGCTGCGGTGGATGGAGCAAGGCGCTCGCTACTTGCATGTCGTGGACCTAGATGCAGCCATGGGCACTGGGGATAACCTGAGCACCGTGGCCGAGATCCTCGCGAACATCAGAATCGACGCCGAGGTGGGGGGAGGCATCAGGTCAATCGGGCGCGCAAGTGAGGTCTTAGCTATGGGTGCTGATCGGATCATTCTGGGGACTGCAGCGATCAAAAATCCGGAGCTGATAAGCGAGTTAGTCGAGAGGGTGGGGTCGGAGCGTGTGATGGTCGCCCTAGATGCGCGAGCTGGAAAAGTGGTTGTCGAGGGCTGGCGTGCGCAAACACAAAACACGGTGATAGACATGGCACGCAAATTCCAGCAAATGGGAGTTGGAAGCCTGCTTTTCACGAACGTCGATGTTGAGGGGCAGATGCGGGGCGCAGCGGTCGATGCGATTCGCGAGCTAGTTCAGTCGGTCAAATTGCCGGTGATCGCGGCAGGTGGTGTGGCCTCGCTCGACGATGTTCGTGCGGTTCGCGATACGGGCGCTGCGGGCCTCGTCATAGGAACCGCGCTATATGAGGGCAAGTTCTCGTTAAAAGAGGCGATGGAGGTGGCCAGATGAGAACAGGTAGGATTAGCAGGCGGACGAAAGAAACCGAGGTCGAAGTGAGGCTAAACTTGGACGGCTCCGGGAAGGCCGACGTTAAAACGGGTATAGAGTTTTTCAACCACTTGCTCAGCAGTTTTGCCAAGCACGGCTGTTTTGACCTCAGGGTTCGTGCGCGTGGTGACCTAGAGCACCACGTTGTGGAGGATGTGGCGATTGCGCTTGGGGCGGCATTAGAAAAAGCGCTCGGTAGAAAAGTGGGAATTCGGCGAATGGGCGATGCTATCGTTCCCATGGATGACGCCCTGGTGCTCGTGGCGGTTGACCTCAGCGGGCGGGCGTACGCTGACATCGAGGTGAAGTTCGTTAAACGCAAGCTAGATGACCTGAGCGCGGACTTGATCGCCCACGTGCTCGAGACGCTCGCGACGAATGGCAGGTTCAACTTACACGTGCAGGTGCTACGCGGCCGAAACGATCACCACAAGGCCGAGGCGATCTTCAAGGCGCTTGGTGTTGCTCTAGCGGAAGCTGTATGCAAGGAGCCGCGAAGGCGAGGTGTGCCGAGTACAAAAGGGGTGATATAGCCGTGTCACTCAAAATAACGCGATTATGGGAGTGTTCCCCCAGCCAGCGCGAGCGGTTGCTCTTGCGATCCGAGCTCGACGTGGCTGCTATCTTGCCCAAGGTTCAGCGAATCGTGGTCGACGTTTATCGAAATGGCGACGCGGCACTGATCAAGTATACCGAGCGTTTCGATGGCGTGAGGTTGAGCCGTAAGCGATTGCGTGTATCGAGAGCTGAGGTGCGCAAAGCGTACGGACAGATCGATCCCAAGGCTATTAGCGCGATTCGACGTGCTGCGAAAAACATCAGAGGATTCCACCGCAAGCAGCTACCGAAGGAATGGATAGCGGAGCTGCAGCCGGGTATCAAGGCAGGGCAGCTCGTGCGCCCACTCGCATCGGTCGGCGTGTATGTACCGGGAGGACTTGCAAGATACCCATCGAGTGTGCTCATGGCTGCCATCCCCGCGCGCGTGGCAGGCGTTGGGCAAGTGATCATGTGCACACCTCCTCGGCGCGATGGCCAGGTCGATCCAGCCACGCTTGTCGCGGCCGATGTGGCGGGTGTCGATGCCGTCTTTAGAGTTGGTGGAGCGCAGGCGATCGCTGCGATGGCGTATGGAACCCAAACCATCCCTAGCGTGGACAAGATCGTCGGACCTGGCAATGTCTATGTGGTAGCCGCCAAGTTGCTTGTGGCGGCCGATGTTGGGATCGACTTCGCAGCCGGCCCCAGCGAGGTTCTCGTCATCGCTGACGCTTCTGCCGATCCGCGAGCTGTGGCGGCCGAATTGGTGGCACAAACCGAGCACGATCCAAGCGCTGCCGCGGTGCTCGTGACGACGTCTGAGGAACTGGCATCGGGGGTCCGTAGGCAGGTTCGAGCGATGCTGAAGAAAACCCCCCGCGCGAGAATAGTGCGCAGGTCACTCCGCAGGTACGGACGTGTTATCTTGGTACGAAATCTCTGTGAAGCCGTCGAGTTTGCTAATGAGTATGCGCCAGAGCACCTTCAACTACTGGTGGAGCGCGCGCGAGGGCTGTTAAAGCTGATCACAAACGCTGGTGCCATATTCGTTGGACCTTGGACGCCCGTGGCTGCTGGAGATTTCGCCATTGGACCAAGCCACATCCTGCCAACGGGTGGTGCCGCAAGGCGACGGGCTGGCCTTTCGGTGCTCGATTTCGTGAAGCTGCCAAGCGTGCAGGTACTGACCAAGCGTGGTTTGAAAAGCATTGCAGATACTGTGGAGAAGCTCGCCGGAGTTGAAGGTCTGCCAAGTCACGCGCGAAGTGTGCGCGAACGGTTGAAGGAGTAGGTGATCGATTGAGATTGGCCCCAGCTCGAGCGCGAGCGATTGTAAAAGCCCTCAAGTTCAGGGACGGCTTTGTCACAGCTGTAACCCGCGACTTCAAGACGAGGGATGTGCTGATGGTGGCGCAGCAGAACAAGCCCGCGGTTCTGAAGACCCTGAGAACCGGTTTGATGCACTACTGGAGCCGCTCTCGGCGCAAGCTATGGCTGAAGGGCGAACAGTCCAAGCACTACCAGCGCCTACGGGAGGTGCTCGTAGATTGCGATGGCGATGCTTTGGTCTATGATGTCGAGCAGGTGGGAGCAGCCTGCCACAAGGGTTACTGGTCGTGCTTTTACCGCAAGATAAAAAATGGTAAGCTGGCCCGGATGCTGAAGCGTAAATTCGAGCCCAAAGAAGTCTACAAGTGAACTACCCCGCACTGAAGTGCGGGGCTTCTGCGCTCGCTAGCTTTTGAGGCCAGCTCACGGTTCAGCCCTAGGTACTTAGAAAGGGCCAGCTCTGCCATGTATGGCCGCTCTGCCGGGCCGATCTGCTTGCACCGAAAAACCAAGCAGAAGAGGCTAGGCCGGTGGATTAAAAATCGCAAAGAAGATAAATAAGTTAGAGGGGGTAACTAAGTAAGGGG
>CAZCRN010000060.1:0-5204 GCA_964501125.1 Hadarchaeota archaeon (SeqCode)
AATTATGGCCATGTCTTTTACGCTGATTTTCTCCTTTTTCATCTGTCTAACACCGAAAATTCCGATCACGTGGCTCGGATGAGTCTTTCTAACTGTTTGAGCTCAGGCTCGATTGTTGGCGGCTCTCGGACGAGCTGCATCGCTGTCTTTTGATCTTTTAGTCCGCCGCCCGTGATTTCAACAACCACCACATCCTGGCGGTCTATCACACCAGCTTTGAGTAGTTTGATCAGTCCGGCCAACCCCGCAGCTCCCGAAGGCTCGGCGAATACGCCCTCGATTTTTGCGAGCAATTTTTCAGCGCTTAGAATTTCTTCATCCGATACAGTCTCAGCCGCGCCCTTAGATTTCTTAATAGCTGGAATCGCGGTGTCGGCATCCCAAGGATATGGGTCGGCCAGTCCACCAGCTACCGTTTGAGGATTTTCCCAGGTTGGAATTTCATAGGGCTGAGTATTCTCTTTGAAACCTTTTACTAGAGGCGCACAACCCTCGGCTTGAATCGCCGCCAAGCGCGGAATTTCCTTGATGAAACCGAGCCGTTTGAATTCAAAGTAACCTTTGGCGTTGCCCGAGAGTAGGGTTCCCGCCCCGGTTGGCATCATCACCCAGTCCGGCACTCGCCAGCCGAGCTGCTCGCATACCTCGTACGATATAGTTTTTGATCCCTCGGGTTGGTAGGGGTTAAACAAGCCGCAACTCGGTATAGGGTGCCAGCCATAGCGCTCGCACGCCATACGCATGAGCTCATACGCTGGGTCGCCCACGCCCTTAGGCGCCGCCTTAATCACGTGAGCGCCGTAGATCGAAAGCTGCGCCAGTTTTGCGGCGGATATTTCGGCTGGGACAAACGCATAACAATCGATCCCAGCTTTAGCGGAATATGCACCGAGCGCGATTGCAGCATTCCCACTCGACGCAGTTACAACAGCTTTCGCGCCGAACTCGATGGCTTTTGAGATCCCAACGCTCATGGGGCGATCCTTAAACGATGCAGTCGGGTTCCGCGTTTCATCCTTCAGCCAGAGGTGCTTCATCCTCAGCTTACGTGCTAGATTTCGAACTTCAAGCAGAGGTGTACCGCCTTCGCCAAGCGTCACAATTTTTTTGGCGTTAGTGATGGGCAGGAGCTCTAAATATTTCCAGACACCAGCAGCCCGCTTCGCGAGCGTCTTTTTGTCTATCTTATCAGCGACTGCATCATAATCGTAAAGGATCTCGAGTTTTCCGCCGCACTTTTTGCAGTTGTACAAAGCCCGAGCAGGCTTGTGCTTCCGACCACACTTTATGCATTTGAGCAATTCGATAAACATATGGGCCACCGTGCCACATTTCCCGTAGCCTGCAAAAAAGGGTTTGGGAATCTAAAGGAACTTGCAAATTTGCTTGAAAACATCCCTCAGGGCTTCGGTATGATCATCTGAAATCTTCACGCCATTTGGGTACTGGATGGTATACACGACTCTAGTTTGCATCAATTTCGAGAGCACTGCCCCGCCGTTCCAAGGAGCAGCCTAACGACGGCCGAGCCGCCCGTGTAATTCACTATGACCTCATCGCTTTCGGGCTTGACCGGAGGATTTGTCCTATGGCCTCACAAATGGACTTGGGATCGAAGACATCGCACTTTTTGAATATCAGCTTTGCCCCGATTTCTTCCGCGGCTGCTTTTATCACGGTCTCATTCGGTTCAGTGTACCCAGCATGAGACGCGATGTATCCCAATTGATAGTCAGAACACAGAATGTACGTGACATCCGGTTTTTCCTTTTCTAGCACAAGCTTGATTGTCGTTGGAATCTCACCCAATCCTTGAACGGCGATTTTCATGATTACCTACCGCAATCGTTACAGGTCGTCATGGACTTTTTATTTCTTGCTGTTTGGCCGAGATTGCATCGCAAAACACATAAACGGATAAGCTGACTTAACAAGAGAGGTTGATTTGATGCCATTTCTGTATGCGGA
Organism: Hadarchaeota archaeon (SeqCode); assembly: GCA_964501125.1. Taxonomy (GTDB): domain Archaea; phylum Hadarchaeota; class Hadarchaeia; order Hadarchaeales; family CAZCRN01; genus CAZCRN01. The sequence continues at coordinate 1,969 of CAZCRN010000060.1, forward strand.
CCCGCTCAAGTGTACGGGCTGCCGGATCTGCGAGCTCTTCTGTGCTTTCCACCGCGAAGGGGTCTTAAACCCAAAGCGGGCTCGCATTCGGATCGTTCGGATGGAGCCGGCCATCGATAAAATCGTGGTGTGCCGACATTGCGCGAATCCGGTGTGTGCGGAAGCCTGTCCACGAAAGGCAATCACACGGGATGCCAAAACCGGCTTGGTCACGATCGACGAGTCCAAATGTACCGGTTGCGGGGCATGCGTTACCGAGTGCCCATTCGGAGCAATAATTGTACACCCAGATCGAAAGGTAGCCATAAAGTGTGATCTTTGCGGTTTTTGTGTCAAACGTTGCCCACCTAAAGTTCTGAAGATAGTTACCACGGAACAACTGGCCAGTGTGCGGCGGCGCGAGCTGGTCGCCCGCATGAAGCCGATTTTACTCGAGCGAGTCCCGAGGGTCTGAGATGTTCGATTATGGCGGCTATGCCGGCCAAGTGCTAGAGGTCGATTTAACCCGTGGCAAGGCAGTTTCAAAGCCTATGGACGAAGCTCTGGCACGGGAATACTTGGGAGGCGCTGGATTTTGCTCGCGGGTGCTTTATGATGAAGTTGGACCACGTACTGAGCCACTGAGTCCTGCAAACGTGTTAGTTTTTGCGACAGGTCCTCTCACGGGTACCTTGTTCCCGCAGGCCTCCCGCTATGTGGTTGCAGCCAAGTCGCCACTCACTCAAATCTGGGGTGAGGCACATGCGGCTGGCCACTGGGCCGCAGAGCTCAAGTTTGCTGGCTACGACGCAATAATATTCCGTGGACGTTCTCCACGCCCTGTGTACCTCTGGATCGATGACGGCTGCGCCGAACTGCGTGATGCCAAGCGACTCTGGGGCTACACCACCCACGAGACCGATGCCATGATCAAAGAGGAATTAGGTGATGAGGAAATCAAGATAGCATACATCGGGCAAGCCGGCGAGAATTTAGTCAGGTTTGCGTGCGTCATGAACGACCTCGATCGGGCGGCCGCACGTTCTGGAATCGGGGCCGTGATGGGCTCCAAGCGCCTTAAGGCCGTAGCAGTCCGTGGCAGCCGCGACTTGAAGATCGCGCGGCCCAAGAACTACCTGAAGCTGATGGACAAGCTGCATGCGAAGATGCTTGCAGATCCGTTCACTCAAGGACGGGCAGACTACGGCACACCCAGCCTCATCGAACTAATGAATGAGATAGGGCGTTTGCCAACCTACAATCTTCAAACTGGCGTATTCGAGCATGCGGATAAAATAGGCGGCAAAATCATCCGACGCAAGTACCTGATAAAACCCCGCGCCGATTTTTCATGCCTCCAGCGCTGCGGCCGCTATACTTGTGTGCCGAAGGGCCCCTACGCGTACATAGGCGGGAGCCCTGAGTTCGAGTCCTTGTGTTCCCAAGGGTCGCGGTGTGGTATATCCAATGTCGAGGCACTGCTGTATGCGCATCACCTCTGCAATCTCTATGGGATGGATACCATCAGCTGCGGAGCTGTGATCGCTTGGGCGATGGAGTGCTATCAGCGCGGTATTCTGACCAAAAAAGATACGGGAGGTCTTGAGCTGAAGTGGGGCAATCACGCGGCCATGGTTAAGCTCACGCGCATGATCGCATTCCGCAAAGGATTTGGGAACCTTCTGGCGGAGGGTAGCTACCGTGCGGCCCAGAAGCTAGGCCGCGGATCCAAGCGATATGTGATGCACGTCAAGCACCAAGAGATAGCCGCGCAAGATGGTCGCGGTCAGAAATCGATGGGACTCGCGAATGCTACAGCAGCCCGTGGTGCAGATCACCTCTACGCGTTTCCAGTCCTCGATGAGGTTGGGTTCGATAAGGCAATACGTGAACGATTCGGTGCCAAATACTTGCCAGAAATCGCGGACAAGCTGAATCCGAAGTACAAGGGTTTGATGGTGAAGGAGAATGAGGACTTCGCGGTCGTGGTCGAGTCGGTCGGCATCTGCAAGTATGGCACGATGATCCCACCGACGTTCTTTTATCCCGATGTGCTCAAGGCATTGAACCTCACGACGGGCATGGGGCTCACTGAGCGCGACCTACGAACGATCGGCGAGCGTATCGTGAACCTCAACCGGATGTTTAACGTGCGGGAGGGCATCACTCGCAAGGATGACACGCTTCCAAACCGTCTCACCAAGGAACCTGCACCAGCGGGACCATGCAAGGGCCATGTGGTCGAGCTAGATCGCATGTTGCGTGAATACTACAAGTTACGCGGTTGGGACCTAAAGACGGGACTCCCGACCGAAGCAAAACTGCGGAAGCTCGGATTGGGTTTCACTATAAAAGACCTCAAGCGGGCGCGTAGACGAAAATAGACGCATTTTACATATTTAAAAATTTTTTAAATAATTCAATGATGGTAAATGAACTATTTATAGACAGCGTGTGGTAGGTAATAGTTGGCGGGGAGGAAGTCCGCGACGAAAGCCGAACCGGAGCCTAAGGGCGACGGGGAGTCGTGCAGAAACCGAGTGAACTCGGGAAGGGAACGACTAAAACGCCCGGTGGTGGGCGCGGAGGCGATAACCGCGGAAAAAAGGCCCCCCGATGAAAAGCGGTGAAGGAAAGGGAAACCGGACCTTTGCCGGGGAGTAGTCGAGGGCCCGAATCCCCGCCACTTTTATTTGTAGAGTTCTTGCTGTCTACAACCGGTTTTTAAAGGTCCCACGCAGATCAAATTGTCTTTAACGCAGACATCGCTTCACGATAAACTTCGACATCCAAGTAGAAACCCTGATCTACCAAAACATCCACGAGTTTTCTCTCGCGTCTTTTCGTCAGCACTCTCCTTTTGACGGCCAAGATAATCACGCCAAGCGTTCCAATCGTTTTAACGTCCTCTAACTTACTCAGGGTAACTGCCTCTCGATCATCCACAAGTAATGGTGCCTTCGCATCTCGCGCTAGAATTATTGCTTCTCCATCGGTCACGTCGATTAATGTGTTTTCACTCAGCTTTTTTGCGGCCGATTTTTGGATTGCGGTTAGCTCTTTTGCTTTCGGCCAATCCGCCGTCTCAAGAACGCGCTTAATCGCGAGTGCATCTGGAGCTTTTACCCCAAGACCTTTGTCCACGACTTCAACCTTTACGCTTTGTGGGATCAAAACGCTCTTGAAAAGTTTGGGAAGGAGGTTAAGAGTACTGTCACAAAATTTAATATCCGAAGTGTCACACAATAGGTAGTCCT
>CAZCRN010000061.1:0-3922 GCA_964501125.1 Hadarchaeota archaeon (SeqCode)
CGCCCAAGTAATCTTTCATCAGGTACTCGAGCGTGTGAGAGTAGGGCGGGTGTCCAACATCGTGTAACATTGCAGCACCCAGCAGCAAGTTTAACTCGGCTTCGGGAAGATCGAGTTCTGAGCCAAGCCGTTCAACTAAGTAGGCGACCCCGAGTCCATGTTCAAATCTAGTATGGTTTGCCCCTGGGAAAACCAAATTGGCGAAACCTAGCTGTCTGATACCTCTCAAGCGTTGAACCTCTGGGGTATCGAGCAACTCCAGAACCAAACCGCTAAGGCGCATGCTGCCGTGAACCGGATCGTGAATCGTCTTTTCCTCAGCGGTCAATCAACCTCCTCCAACGGGGGGGAAGATTGCTACGACATCACCCTCGTGAAGCTTTGCATCTAAGCCGGCGCCATGTCCGTTGAGCAGAACCTTAACGTAGGGCTTGATTTTTTTGGTGCCGGGTTGGAATAGCTCCTCGCTGAACCTCGTGCCATAACTGCGGGTAAGTTGGTCAAGCAGATCGCCTATTGTTGCATCTTCCCGTGTATTTATTGCAAACTCACGCTCGCCCATAATGTCTTGAAATATTCCCCAAGGCCTAACTTTTACTTTCATGGTTTCTCAGGCAACTCTGGGACGTGATTCCAATTTAATTCTTTGTGCACCTCAAATGCCGATTAGTTTCACAAATGTCAAACTTAGCGTGAACATGATTACACAGAGCGGCAATGTCAATACGATATCTCGCGCTAGCTCGATGTCATCACCGCCCGACTTCATGTACGACCCAAACCTCACGAACACGATAAATAATGCCAAACAAACCATCGCCAACATCAGCACCAAGACGTTGAGCTCAAACGAACTGATCGGTTGGATGGCCGGGGCCGGGGAGCCAACTACCCCATAACCCCCCGTCGGCTGAAGCACCCTTTCCTCGAGCATCTTAATCCCCAAAATGCTGAGCCCACACACCACGGGTACCAACACACATGCCACCACGCGCAACCCGGCAAAAACACCAGCAAAACGCTCACGTAAATCCTCCTTCGCATCCTCAAGCGCCATCAAAAATTCTGCAGTACCAGTTGCAAATGTTGCCCCAGCTTCGGTGGACCAAGTTGAAATTTTAGAATACATTCCCATGATCGACCTTACCAGCTTATTTTTGACTTGACGCATCGCGCCAACCGTCTTGGAGAAAAGTGCTTCGTATAGGGTCATCGCTCGCCCCAAGACGTTGGCGAGCGCTCTGCGTAGCACCCCTTCCATCCTAGACCCCCGCATCAAATTGGCGGTCTCATCCAGGGCCGCCTCCTGAGGGTATCCCTCCTGCAGCTTATTCCCCAGCGTGTTGAGTGCGGTCGGCAAATCGTGCATGAATTCCTCGCTTTCACGCCGCAACTCAAGTCTAGGAGATGCATAGAGATGGCAATATAATCCAATCGCTACGGCTACACCGAGAAACATCGGTATCACGTTGAAGATGTCTGTGTAAACCAGCTCGCCTAGAAGTGGTATCGATCGAACCGCGCTTGCACCACCAAATGCGGATGTAACGAAATACAACACGGTCGGAATTGAGACCACTAGGCCGAGCAACACGCATACGGGCAATATCGGCAATTCGCGTTTGCCAAGCCTGAACCTACCGCGCTTCGGCAACCTGGGGTCATCGGGCGACACACGTGCTGTGGCAAACGTCGATGGGCGGTCTTTGAGCAGGCTTTCGGTCGCAATAAAACAAGCACCCACCAAGATAGCCAGCAACATACCGGCAAATCTGAAGTCTTGGAAGCCCCAGCCGACCATTCTGAAAACTGGGATCATCCCACAAAGAATCGCTATCCCAGTTGCAGCGAAAAGGGTCAGGTAAGTGGCGTGATTGCTTATCCTCGTGATATACGCGGAAAAACTCTTCCGAACCCACCCCATCATGCGACCCATAGCTTTGTCGAGATCGGCATCCGCCTGTGAACGGGTTGACGCTGCCATTGCCCTGCGCACGTCGAACAGTGCCCCTCTGACCGCTTCAGATGATTTCCCCCACTCGTGCGCGTAATCAGTGAGGAATTCCTCAACGCTCGAATACTTGGTCGTCCACATGGTGTCCCGTAAGCCCTCTTTGCAATCTCGAGCCATCTTGCCCTCCCCGTACACTGCAACGTCAGCCAGCGCAGATTCGACGTGCCTCTGAAATTTGTATGAGGTACAGAGGATGAGCATGTCAGTAGTTACAGTTCCGAAGTCCTCCTGCAGCCGCTTGCTTCTGAGCGCCTTCGGGTGGGTTGTCACCGCCGCGTATGCCACAACTCCAGGCAGCCAGCCGAGCAAAATGAATGCTGTGACGTTAAGACCAAGCCATAAGGCAGCAATTGCGGCAATCCCGACTACGAGCACGGATAGCGATATCAGCACGAACAAACCAAGTGCCATGACATCCCTTCCATCAATAGCTAACCCAGCGCCCCTAACAGAGTCGATGAGTTCTTTGGCCGGCGTTGCTCTCAAAAACCTGAAGTTTCGTCCAGCCCACTTACACCATTTTTCGTAAAGGCTTAGGGGTCTTTTCTCGATCTCGGTAGACCTGATGAACCGCTCAATTTCTAGAGGCGAATACAGCGGAGTAGTCACCCTAGTCCCCGAACTCTTTTGGCATCCCCTTAAGTAATTTTCCGAGCGGTCCTGGTATGCCGCGGCGTCCCTTCGCTAGAGTTCGGATTAATTTGCGCATCATTTCATATTGTTTCAGCAATTCCTTAACGTCGGCCTCGGAGGTGCCCGAGCCGCGCGCGATACGCTTGATGCGAGAAGCGTTCAGCAATTTTGGATTCTCTAATTCCGCAGGTGTCATCGACTGCATGACCACTTTAAATCGTTTCAGCTTTTCCTCCCCTACTCGCATTTGCTCCTCCGGTAGCGCAACACCGAGCCCGGGTATCATCTGTAAAAGTTTCTTGAGCGGTCCCATCTTGCTGACCATCTCCAGCTGTTCGTAGACATCGCGGAGGGTTAGCTTGCCGGCTAGGATGGCTTTTACCTCGGCTGGCTTGATTTCTTCGGCTCTCGCGGCTTCCTCGATCCGCCTAAGTAAGGTTTCCAAATCGCCCATGCCGAGTAATCGCGCAGCAAATCGCTCTGGCACGAACGGTTCGAGATCACCGAGTTTTTCGCCAACACCTATGAATTTAATCGGGGCCCCCGTTGCAGCCACCGCTGATAATGCTCCACCACCCTTGGCCGTGCCATCCAGCTTGGTGATCATGATCGACCCGATACCCGTGGCCTCCTTGAATGCGGCGGCTTGGTCTTTTGCCTGCTGGCCCAAGGTGCCATCGACCACCAACATTATCTCATCCGGCTTTATCGCCTCAGCAATCTGCTTCATTTCTTTCATCAGCTCCTCTTCACGTCGGTGCCTGCCAGCTGAATCAACGATGATGAGATCCAATCGATCACGTTTGAACTGCTCGACGCCCTGTTTGGCTAACTTAATGGAATCCTTCGCCTTCGGATCTCCAAACACCGGAATATTGACTTGCTCGCCCAGCTGACGCAACTGCTCATAGGCCCCCGGGCGATAAGTATCTGCGCAGACGGTGCCAACTTTAAAACCTCGTTTTCGAAAATGGTATGCAAATTTCATGACCGAGGTGGTCTTGCCGCCGCCTTGAAGCCCGACCATTAGCAGCACGGTCGATTGTCCGGGCTTTAGTTGAAGCTGAGCTGGACGTCCCATGAGAGCTGAGAGTTCCTCGTAAACTATCTTAACAACATGCTCCTTGCGCGACATCCCGGCTGGCAATTTCTCTTCGAGAGCGCGCTTCTCAATGCGCTTGGTCATGTCGAGGACCATCTGCACGTTGACATCAGCTTGCAGTAGCGCGCGCTGGATGTCTCGCACGAGCTCCTTGATCGCGGCCTTATCGACGA
>CAZCRN010000061.1:4022-5147 GCA_964501125.1 Hadarchaeota archaeon (SeqCode)
TAACTCGACCCTTTATTGAATAAGGATTGCCGGTTTTTGTCTTCAGGTTTAGAGTTGAAAACTACCTCTTCAATCTCTTCGTGTAAATCGTCCTTATCGGGAATGGGATCTCGATGCCCTCTTTCTTGTACCGCTTGTGCAACTCTTTCACAAACTCGTGAGTGACCAAATATTTGTCCACGAACTCCTTCACCCTCAAAATGACCGTGAAGTTGATGCTGAAATCACTGAAGGTGTGATAGCGTATGAAAGGATCGAATTCTCCAACCCCACCATGCACTTCCTTCAGCACTTTCTTCGCGACGTCTATGGTCACTTTTTCCACTTTTTCGAGGTCGCTATCGTAACTCACCCCAACCTGAACGAGACATGCCATCTCCCGCTCCGGCATGTAATAATTCGTGATGGTGCTGCTCGCCAATTTTGAGTTTGGAATTACAATCACATTATTCGGGAGTTCCCTTATTTTCGTGCTTCTCCAGCCGATGTCTATCACATAGCCCTTCTGCCCCGTTTCTAACTGTACATAGTCCCCAACCCTCACGGGCCTGTCGGACATTATGTAGACACCGGAAAGGAAATCCGACAACGTGCTTTGTAGAGCAAGCGCGATCGCGAGCCCTCCGATACCAAACGCTGCTAACGGTGCAGTAACCGGGACTCCCAAGATATTCAAAATAATCATCAAACCGATGAACGCCATGATAAGTTTAATGACCTTTTGAATCGTGGGCGCGATTGGTCCTAGACGAGGATATAATCTGATAAAACCGATTACGATCTTCGTGACGCAGAAAATTACCGCTATCGCGATCAGTATGGAGCAAATGGGTGGGATATGGGGGGCAACTTGGGCTGGTAAGGGCACATACCGCAGCGCTATACCCACCCCAACTACCGCGAATATGAACAGAAGCGGGGTCCTGATCGCCTCGATGATGATATCGTCGATTTTTGTTTTCGTCCTTTTGGCGAATTTGACGATATAAAAATCGAAAGCGTATCTTATCGCATAACCGGTCGCTACCAATGCTATAACGATCAAGACTGGCGTCAGATAATCCATGAGCCCCGCGAATGGCAAATTTATGCACCGTTCCAGCGGTATCGCGGCGAGATATATAT
>CAZCRN010000062.1:0-5129 GCA_964501125.1 Hadarchaeota archaeon (SeqCode)
CCTGTAACATTATCAGAAATAAATGATAATGACGTGAGGTTGATCGCAGAGGCAAAAGTGAAGTTCACGACCGGACTGCTAAGGGGCACCGTGCATACATTGGCGGTGGGTGAGGTGCTGGAGCTGATTGATGAGAATGTGGTTCTACTAAAGAACACGAAGCTCGTGACTGGAGCCCTACCGGCGAAGAGCTTAACCTTGGTTGAGAACACTGATGTGAAGATACCGGCAAATACAACCGTGGGCCTACCAAGACCAACTGTAGAGGCGCTGGTGAAGATGCCGGAAGGTTGGACGTTCAATCCTGATGCGGACGAGTGGATCGCTGATAATGAGGATTACTTCCTAAGGGCCGGAGAGACCTTGGAGATCCCGTTCATCTCGATCTCGCCAACACCGATACCGAATGTGGTTACCCCGTACACTTTCGACGTGTGGACCAAAGACACTGCGCTAGACATCGATTACCTCAGGCGTAGCACGTTCACCATCACCGTTGACCCAGTACCGCCGGTCATTGTGAGCATAAGTGTCGAGCCTGAGATAGCGAGGGGCAATGAGACAATAACCATCAAGGTGGTGGCTAGCGAGACGCTGGTGAAGCTCGAGAACGTGATGATAGCGGAGAACCAAGCACCGGAGAACACGCCGGTCACGATGGAGCCCGTACCCGGGACCGAGAACAAGGTATGGACGGGAACCTACACAACGGGCGACAACTGGTTACGCGATTGCTTGGCGACGATAACTATTCTAGGAGAGGGGGTCGTGGACCTGGTCGGTAACATCCAGGTAACGGACAACGTGGTGAGGCTGCTGAAGATCGACCGATGCGTGCCACCAACACCATCTGTACCGGAGGACATGGAGACACGCTTATCGGATGTACTGGTGACAGAAAACGCATTTGATAACATCAAGGGGGAGCTTGTTAACGTGGCAGGTCTGACGGTGGTACTCACCTTAAACGGCATCGAAGTGGATAGGGACATAACCGATAATGTGGGCGCGTACAGCGTTGGTGTAACTCTCCCAGCGGATGGACCCCACACGCTCGGCTTGAAAGTGATAGACGAAGCGGGGAACGTTAGCGAGGAGAACACTTGGACGGTGTTCCTCGATCGGACGAAGCCCGTAATCGAAGAATTTAAGGCACTCAGCCCAGAGAACGTAGAGCTACCGAAGCACGCCGGCGTGTACTATTCGAAGTACGACAACCCGTGGATCACGGCAATCGTCCGGGATCCAGAGCCAGGACTTGGTGTAGCGTGGCCGGACGATATCACCATACTTGAAGACTTCAATGAGAACCCCACTGATATCACGTACGTGGACAACGTACTTAAATTCAGGTGGACTGTGGGGCAACCTGATGGTCTATACTGGGTCATGATCGTGGCAACCGACCCTGTTGGCAACACCGACAACGAAAACCTAGCGCTCGTCATCGACACCGTGGCACCACGCCCGCCGGCTGCTATAACCCTACCACCAGACCCGCTTCTGGGGTTGGGCGAGGAGACCATCTGGATCTCCTGCACCGTTGAGCCGTATGGAACGCTGAAGGTCTACGGTGGTCCCGAGGGCATAACGCTGCTCGGCCAAGTGATGGACGAGGATGGCGACGGCACAGTTGGTCTCAGGGTGACCCTCACGGAGGGCACGCACTTGATACGGCTGACGACCACCGACCTTGCTGGGAACGAGAGCGAAAAGGTCGATCATGCGACCGTGGAAGTTGACCTGACCGCACCAGTGATCGAGATTATCGCGCCGCCAGACGGTTTCTCGACGGACAAAACTTCTGTGGTAGTCGAGGGTGAGGCCATCGGAGTGGATACGGTGACGATCGGCCACTTGATCGTACCGGTCGAGGCTGGTGTCTTCAAAGCCTCTGTGCCTCTGGACGAGGGCTGGAACGTCATCACGGTGAGCGGAGCGGATGCCGCGGGCAACATCGGTTCAGACAGCATTATGGTAGAGCGCACGGTTCCCCCGTGGGGGGTGTATGCCGCGGTGATAGCCATAATCGCCGTCGTTCTAGCCGCGATCGCTGTCCTACGCAAGAGAAGCTAAGGGGAAAACGCAATCAAATCCCCTTGCTCTTTTTATTTGTTTTTTCACTTTGCAAAAGTGCTAGTTTCACAGTTTAGTTTCTCATGTCGCGGTGTTTTTTACCCGTAAAAAAAGAAGTGATTTAACGACCATTTTATTTACAGGTAAACCTGTTTTTAAATGTAAACGTAGAAACCTTTAAATATCTTTTTTGTTTACATGTAAACGATGTTATGGATGAAGGAACCCATTTGGAAAAGTTCAAGGCTCGGATGAAATCCGCGAACGGCAGAACACTCCCGCTGGAAGAGGTCGCGGAATCGATCTTGGACGATTACCGTGCTGCCGCTGGGCACCTCATCAACGCGGCCCTAGCACGAAAGAAATTGCATCAACAAAACTTTGACCAGCTAGTGAGGTTCCTGAAAGAACACCCAGATTCGATTGGGGATCGTACCCCCAAAATAAGGGCCCTTTACGATGAACTGAAAACCCTTCGCGGGAGCAGGGTTTACGGCTCCAAAAGGAACGGTGAAGCGGCAAAAAGGGCCAGAGGAATTTTGAATCAACTGCAAGTCCTGTGTGGTTTGCATGATTCCACCCCAAATGTTTGAGTTTTTGAAGAGAGCCACCAGCGAGTTCGAAACTTTAACTCAAGTCATCCTCTTCGGCTCCTTTGCTCGGGGAGAGGTCGATAGGAGATCGGATGTGGATGTTCTGCTCCTCTTCGGCGAAAGGAACCCAGAGAGGAAACACCTCTCTGAAGTTGTGAGGATGGGGAATAAGATCATTGATGAGCTTTCCACCATGGGCGAGGAAACTTGGAACTTCCAGTTTATCATTGCTGGCAGTATGGGGGAACTGGACCCGGCGATGCGACGAGCGATTATACAGGAAGGCGTCACCCTCTACGGAAAACCTTCGCCCGAGAGCTTCAGACGAAAAGTTCTCTTCACCTACACCCTAGCCGGCAAAACGAGGTCTGAAATGGTGAGGTTCAACCGAGCTTTAAGGATGGCGCGGCTAATCGAGAAGAAGAGCAAAAACGCGATTTTGGTGGATGACGTCGAGGAGGAAAAGGTCAAGGGCATCTTAAAGGCCTTTGGGGTTCAATATAATCGACAGCTCATTTTCGAGCAAGCGTAGATATTCCGGAGCGGCGGGAAAAACGCAATCAAATCCCTATAACACGCGGTTGCAAATGACTTTTCTGTTATTGTTGATAGAAAAAGCCGTAAAGCGGTCATTTTTACATATTGTTACAGAAAATGGATCCAATAGCCGATGCCGGGACACCTCAAAATCGCCCGAGAGAAAGTATGTGCAGTAATGCGCTTGAAAAAGAAAGGTTTTCGGCGGTTACCCAATTTTTGATACAATACCAAAAAATATATAAACACGTTCGTTTTTTAATATTATATCAAAAGGTGAAGCTCATATGCCAGATGACTTCATTGCAGCGGCACGGGACTTTTCCGATAAAGCACGGACGGCAGTAACATCTGCGGTTGCGATTCAAAATGCTTTCAAGGCAGTTGAGTACGCACTGTCCGCATATGCTCAAAAACACGGAAAGAGGCTCCCCGATGCCCACTATCGAGTCGAAAATTTAGCGCACAGGCTATCCAAAAGCGTCGGACGTAAGTTCACAGAGCTCTTCAGGCTCTATCGTGGTTCGTATCGGCTCGAGGATGGTGAAAAGAAGAGACAAGCATTGAAGTTAATGAACGAGCTCCTGTTGGAGTTGAAAAAGTATGGAATTGAAATCCGAAGTGTTTAAGGAATTAGCGAGAATCAAGTCCCTCCAAGCGATCATCCTATATGGTTCGTTTGCACGAGGGGAAGTATCGCCGAAGTCGGATATTGATTTGCTCTTGGTATTCGACTCCCGCAACGAGGCGAGAAAGCGAGAAAAGCAGGCGGTTGAAATTCTGAGACGTGCACGCGTGAAGCGGATAATCGTTCCGGCTTGTATGGGAGTCGAGGAGCTTCGGGATAATCCAGACTTGATCTACAACGTTCTAAGGGATGGGAAGGTCTTGTACAAGCGAATAGGTGTTGAACTATGGCCCCCCGCCAAGCTACTGGGTGGAAAGCCCATGGTCATCTACGAGTTCGACCTTGCTGGGCTGCCCCATCAGAAAAAAGTCAAATTAAATCGTACACTCTATGGGGTCCAAGTTGGAAAGTACTCATACAAAGGCTTGGTCGAGCAGAGGGGCGGATACAGGTTGGGGAAGGGGGCGATATTAATCCCGGCCGATGCTGAGGTTGAGTTTGATGGATTTTTTGATTCAAACAAGATCAAAGCCAGAAAAAAGTACGTGCAATTCATCTCCGAGGCGTTCTAGCTACGGCATTGCCCAGCCGCGATCGCTGTCCTACGCAAGAGAAGCTAAGGGAAAAACGCAATCAAATCCTCTTGTTTTTTATTTTTTCAGGGTTTGTCGAATACCCTACGACCGAACAGTTTTGGCTCGATAGAGATTGCCACCGTGCACATCGATTGCTACAACAAGTGGACCGAATCCCTTGACGTTCAAGACCCACACGGCCTCGGCTGGCCCCAGGTCCCGCCACAGGATTTTCTCAACCCTTCGGATGGATTTTGCAGCTAGAGCACCCGCCCCACCCGTATAGGCTAGGTACACACAACCGAGCCGAGCGAGTTCCTCTGCGACCTCTTCTGAGACGCCACCCTTGCCGATCAGAGCTCGCACGCCCGTTCGCTCGACGAATTCGGCCTGCAGGTGATCGAGGCGTGCACTCGTGGTCGGCCCCGCTGATAGGATCTTCAAGCCCTTTCGGGTTCGGCGAGCGAGTGGCCCGCAATGATAAACGACGGCGCCGCGCAAGTCGAGCGGAAGTTTTTTGCCCGCACGCAGGAGCTCGATCGCCCTCGCATAAGCCCGGTCGCGAGCGGTCACGATTCGACCCGTGATGGTGATGAGATCGCCAGCTTTGAGTTGCTTTACTTGTCGCTCGCTTAGAGGTAGCTTCAAACAAGCGATCATCAGGGCACCTGGTTCCAATAACCTAACATATCTTCACATGGAGACATGGTAGGTTGGTTT